>URVP01000100.1 GCA_900551345.1 uncultured Eubacteriales bacterium | reverse complement strand
GTGTTGTTGTTAGTATAGTTTTAAATGGCTTGCCAGTTACTTGGGCAGCACAGACAGACAGTTATCTTTTAGACTTTGATTTCACTGAAAACATTAACGGTTGGGATAATGCAAAAAATAAAATTTTCCACTCAGTAGATCCTTTTAACCCTGAAAACGGCGTGTGCGAATACACCGGTAAGCAAAGCACTTCGGCTCAGTATATCAATGCACGAGCTTTTTTTGACGATACAGAAAATGACGATAAATTGTTTACAGGTAAAATTATGCTTTCTGATATAGGCGGTGCATCTTACGATTATCGTCTGAGAGGTAATGCAAATATTTCGCTTGTGGCATTTGATAAAAGCGGAACTATAAAGATTCGTGATGCGGCAACAGGGCTATTGTGGCAGCCGAACTGTTGGATATCTTTTTCGGTGTATATTAAATATTCAAATTCCGATAAAGCCGCTTGCCCGGTTACAGTTTGCCTTTCTTCTGAAAATGGTATTATAAACAGTGAAAGCAAGTTAATTAATACATACACGGATAATACTAAATTTATCGATATGACAGGTTATTCGGCTAATTTTGGTGCAGAAGGAACCAACCGAAACAGTATAAATGCCCAGACAGTTTTTACAGCCGGTTCATTAAGCCGGGTTTATATGGACGATGTCAGTGTTATAATTACAGCTCCGCCTGTGGCAGAAAAAGCGTCTTCGTTCGATACTTGTGAGTATATCAGCAGTATAGATGTTGACTTTAGTCACCCTATGGATTTAACGACTTTTTCACCGGACAAATTTGTCCTTACTGCCAAGGATGGAACATCCTATTCTTCAAAAAACATAACATTTGATTATCTAAACGCTGACAGTGTAACGGTTGACTTTTCACCGATTGATATTTCTGGAGATTATGTATTGAGTATGGAAGGGGTAAAAGATGCGTCCGGCAAAGATGTTTCAAATACTCTTAATTACACTGTTGAAAACGAAGGAACAGAAACGATAACTGCACTTTCTATATCCTCAGACGGACAGACCAAACAGACATACAGGCAAACAACAGCTGTAGAATTTACTGCTAAAACAACACCATTAACAGGAGTTGCAATGAGCAGTATTAATTGGTATGTAAATGATATAAAACAGGATACAATAGGCGGAGTTTTGACTTACATTCCTGATAAAGCCGGTGAATATAAAGTATATGCAGCTGTTTCGGACTCCGATATAAAATCCAATGAGATAATTATCTCTGTTGCCAAGGCTGATCCTGAAGTGGTATGGCCCTCGGTTTCAGTTATATATGCTGGAAATAAAATAGGTGATGCTCTTAACAGTGATGGTGCTGGTGAGGGCGTATTTTCAATACAAGATAAAGATGAGATGCCTGCCGCTAATGCAGAGGGATATGTTAAAAATTTAATTTTTACACCGTATGATATTGATAATTATAATGTAATTTACAAGAGCGTTGTAATAGTTGTAAATGAACCGTCGGACATAGCGTATGATACAGTAGTTATAGAAAGTAGTGCCGAGCCGTTTATTAAACTTTCGCAGGCAGGAACTATTAATTATACCGCTGATCCACAGCCAAGGTTAGGGCCTGACCCTGACACTATTGTCTGGTATGTCAATGGCGAAAAACAAGGTGTTTCGGGCACTGATTTTAGTTTTACTCCCGATAAAGCCGGATGTTATTATGTATCCGCCGCAGTAGTAAACAATGCTTCCGCTAATGTTACCGGAAGTGTTATTGCAGTGCTGCCAGACGAGGAAGTTGAATCAAGCGATACCTATTTTGTAACAGATGATTTTTCATCCGGCAAGTTAAGTAAGTGGAGTAATGTGTCAGGCAAAGAGGAAGGTTCGGGCGTGTGTGTATCTTCCGACCCTTATGATGCCGAAAACAGTGTTGCCGATTACTATGCTTCAAGTAAAGGAAGCACATTTATAGGTATGCGTCAGGTTATGGATGCTGCCAATCCTCTTGTTATGTCAGGAAGGGTAATGCTCTATGCTCATGCAGAGGATGATGGAAGTTATGCAGGAAGATCTTTTTCCATCCTGCTTCGCTCAATGGTAGATGGTTATGGTTCTAATACTATTCTTGCTTTTAACCAGAATAATACGATAAATCTGGGAGGAGTTCCTGTAGGAAAATGGGAAAATAACAAATGGATTAATTTTACCGTATGTCTTGTGCCTAACGGAAGTGATCCTACTCAGTGCATTGCGGCTGCAATATTTGATGGGGCTTTAAATAATTCAGAGGAGAATGAGGCGTTTTTTGTTTCTGTTCCGGTTGACTATTCAAACTTTGCTTTTGATAATCCGCAGATACAGTTCAATTCGGTAATACGACCCAATAAAGACGGAAGAAATCATGTATACCTTGATGATTTTAAAGGATTTGCAATAGGAAAATTTGAACCTTCATTTGTAGAAAATGTAAATGTTGAGTCAGGAAATTCATTATTGGTTATGTACAATCATTCAATAGATGTTCAAACTGCTAATGTCGAGAATATATGTGTTTATGATAATGAATCAAATGAACCAATAGAGCTTGAATCAATATATTCATGCCAAAGTATGCCTAATTATTCTTGCTTGATTTTTAAGCAAAATCTTAAAGAGAATAAAATATATCGCATTGATTTTGGTGATGGTTTAAAAGATATTGCCGGATTATCTCCATGTTATGAATCTATGTATTTCAGCACGAGTAGCCATATCCCGCCGGATCCTGTAGAAGCGGAAATAAAAGTAAACAGAATTTCCGTATATCCTGAAAATTTTGAACTGCCTCTGGGCTTTGCTTTGCCTTGTGAGCTTGCAGTTACAGTTACTCCAGATTCAGCTACCAATTCAAAATTGAACTGGGTTTCCAGTGATGAAACAGTGGCAACTGTACAAAATGGTGTTGTTACCGGTGTAGCACTGGGAGAAGCGGAAATCCAGGCATTTGCAACTGATGGAAGCGGAATTTCATCAAATAAAGTTAAAGTTAAAATTACCGAATCAAGAACATCTGCCGATAATCAGAAAATTAATCTTGGCACTGGAAGTAAGAGAATAGATATAGAAAAGCACCTTTCGATGCCCGAAAACATAGGAGAAGGTCAGATTGCCTTGTGGGCAGATAATAAGACGGGGGCAGTTACCATAACTGTAGATGATTGTATCACAGGCGACTTTGAACAGTGGATGAAGTGGACACAGGAGTATGGATTTGTATTTACATTTTTTGTGCCCACTAATTCATATGGTGGTTCTTCGTGGCAGAAAGATGCACTGGAAGAATTGCTGGCGGCCGGAGAAGATGTTCAGTCCCATTCATATCATCACTACAGCGATACGGTTATAGAATCACTCTCATCTGCTCAGAGTATACTTGAATTTAAGCAGCCGATAGAAGCTATAAACTCTTTAAACGGTGCATCCTGTAAGGCTTTGGCATATTCTTACGGAGCGGGTGACCCTGACTATGCGGCGCAGTTCTATATTGCATGCCGAGGTGTTGTTCCTACCAGGCTTAACCCGGCAGATTCAATTAACTATACTTATATAAATAGTATAAGCATGGATGGCAGACAAAATATAACAGAAGATAATGACGGAAACGTCAGCTTGGAGTCTGCTATCAAATCCTTGTATAATAAAGATTATCTGTACAGAGGAGTGTCATATTACGGCGGTTGGACCAGCTTCCATACCCATGGTTTGGGTGCGCTTTCAGATGGTGAGATAATACCCGATCAAGGAGCGCTTTCAACAGCTGATGAGTATAAATATATATTTGATAATTATCTTTACCCGGCAAAGGATGAGATCTGGGTTGGTAAATTTGCTGAAGTTGCTATGTATGCTCAGGAAAGAGATACAGCTTCTCTTACCATGCTGTCATCGGATGAAAACTATATAAAATTTAATCTTACCGACATGATGGATGATAACTTGTTTAACTATCCATTGACTATAAAGGTTAAAGTTAATCCCGAGTGGGAAAATGTTACTGCCGTTCAAAACGGTGATAAATTGCAGCTTACTGAGGTTATAGAAGGCGAGAATAAATATGTAATGGTTAAAGCTGTACCCGACAGAGGTATTGTTACTCTTTCTCATTCGAACACTCAGATTGATGATAGCAGTATTGCAGACGGAATACAGTGTTATATTAAAGACAGCAGTGTACGCTTTATTAGTAACAGTGATGAAACGGTTAATTTGTATGTTGTGACTTATGATAACAATATAACAATAAATGTTTCTGCGATGAATTGCACGCTTGAAAAGGATAAGCAGACAGATGTGGAAATCCCTCTGCCGCAAGATCGTGTTAATAAAGAGGTAAAACTAATAATTTGGCGTGAAAATATGCAGCCGGTTATTTTACCTATGGAATTTTAATAGAGTCAATCAAGGTGGTAAATGTATGGCAGTAGGAATAGTTGCCGAATATAATCCGTTTCATAATGGGCATAAATATCAAATCGAACAAGCTAAAAAGCTCACGGGTGATGATACGGCTGTTGTTGTGATGAGCGGCAGTTTCGTGCAAAGAGGAGAACCTGCCTTATGCAGCAAATGGGCAAGAGCTGAAATGGCACTTAAAAGCGGAGCTGACTTGGTTGTAGAGCTTCCCGTTTGTTTTGCCGTACGCTCTGCTGAGTTTTTTGCATGCGGAGCTATAAAAATTCTTAATGCCTTAAATGTACAAAGTGTTGCTTTCGGAAGCGAAACGGCGGATATAAAAAGACTTTGTGAAGCGGCAAATGTTTTGAAAAGTGAAACACCTGCCCATTCTGAAATAATTAAATCATATATAGAACAGGGGCTTAGTTATCCATCTGCGGTATCTAAAACTTTTCCCGAATATGGAGATATTATCGGTCAGCCTAACAACATGCTTGCTGTAGAGTATATTAAGGCAGGTGCGAAAAATCCTGTTCCAGTGCTTAGAAAGGGCGCAATGCATGACGGAGGTTTCAGCGGAGAATTTGCGTCAGCGTCATATATAAGGTCACACATTGACTGTGCAAGGGAGTATATGCCTGAAGATGCTTATAATATTCTACAAAGAGAAATAGCTGAAAACAGATGCTCTCCGGATTATGAAAAACTTTCGGATATTGCTCTTGCAAGGCTCAGATGCGAAAGACCTGAAAATCTTGAAAATATATGTGATGTGACTGAAGGTATAGAAAACCGTATTATAAAATTTTCAAAGGAAGTATCATCTCTTGATTGCCTCTATGACAGAGTTAAGACTAAACGCTTTACTCATGCGCGAATCAGGCGTATTGTAATGAATTATTTGCTGGGTATTACACGGGATCTTGAAAAATGCGAGCCGCAATATGTCAGGGTTCTTGCTTCTGACAAGAAAGGCTTTTTATTGCTTAAGGAATGCACTCTTCCCGTTATAACAAAGACAGCAGGCTTTAAGAATAAAATGTTTGAAAAAGAAGTATATGCAACTGATTTATACAGCCTTTTATTTGATGACGAAAGTATGAGAATAGGAGGTAAAGATTTTACCACTTCGCCTATTATTAAACAATAAAAAAACAACCCTAACCGATTAAGGCTAGGGTTTTATTATGTACTCTTTTAATACTTCAGCAATTTCATCATCGCATTGAATGATACAGGTCTTTTCTTTTTCCTCTAATAGTCGGGTATTCCCGCCAAAAAAGCATAACGGTAAAAGAAATCCATCTAAATCTTTAGCATTGTTAATTAGAATTATTCTCACTGTGCGTAAACTCCCATCTGATTTTGGAGTTCCTCGGATAGTTCAAAATATTTTTTATATTGATCCTTGTAATAATCTCTATCACCTCTAGCATCATAGAGT
>URVP01000099.1 GCA_900551345.1 uncultured Eubacteriales bacterium | reverse complement strand
GTTGTAGACCCCAGAAAAGAAAAGAATGCTATCAGTGAAGCACACAAGCTCGGTATTCCTGTTGTTGCTATTGTTGATACAAACTGTGACCCCGAAGAGGTTGACTATGTAATCCCCGGCAATGATGACGCTATCAGAGCCGTTAAGCTTATTGTAGAAACAATTGCTAATGCTGTTATCGAAGGCAAACAGGGCGAATCTTTCGCTGCTCCTTCAGATGATGATGCGGAAGCTGATGAGCTTGTAGCAACTCTTGCAGAGTCAAGCCCCAGAGCAAAAGCAAAGAAAAAGATGGCAGAAAAGGCTGAATAATTTCTCCTTTTAACATATAATAACGAAAATAATACGAAAGGAAGTTGATTCCGATGGCAATAACAGCAAGTGCTGTAAAGGAATTAAGAGAAAGAACCGGCTGCGGAATGATGGACTGTAAAGCAGCTCTGACCGAAGCAAACGGTGATATGGATAAGGCTATTGAGCTTCTTCGTGAAAAAGGTCTTGCAAAGGCTGCAAAAAAAGCAGGCAGAATTGCTGCAGAAGGTCTTGTAAAGGCTATAGTAGACGGTAATGTGGGCGCAGTTGTTGAAATCAACAGTGAAACAGACTTCGTTGCAAAAAATGCTGAATTTATCAAGCTTGTAGATGATGTACTTGCAATTATCGTTAAAGAAAATCCTGCCGATGTTGACGCTCTTCTTAAGCTTGCTTACGAAGATGGCAAAGATGTTGAGGCTGCTATCAAAGAAAAGATTGCTACAATCGGTGAAAATATGAATCTGAGAAGATTCGCCAGATATGAAGGTATCGTAGAGGCTTATGTTCACGGCGGTGGCAGAATCGGCGTTCTTGTTCAGTTCAAACTCGGTGATGAATCTAAGAAGGATACAGAAGACTTCAAGGTATATGCAAAGGATATTGCTATGCAGGTTGCAGCTGCAAATCCCCAGTATGTAAATCAGAGCGATGTTCCTGCTGAAGTTGTTGAAAAAGAAAAGGAAATCCTTACAGCTCAGGCAATTAACGAAGGTAAGCCGGCTGCAATTGCAGAAAAAATGGTTATGGGCAGAATTGGTAAGTTCTATAAGGAAATATGTATTGTGGAACAGCCCTTTATTAAGGATCCCGATAAGACTGTTAAGGCTTATACAAAAGAAACAGCTGATAAAATCGGCACAGATATTGAAATTCTTTCCTTCGCAAGATTTGAAAAGGGCGACGGTATCGAAAAGAAAGAAGAGAACTTCGCTGATGAAGTTGCAAGCATGATGAAATAATGAATCTGTGGTAAAATCGATAGCCGGATTCAGATGAAATTAGACTTAATAAAAATATATGAGCGGCAGCTGTGTAGGCTGCCGCTTATGTTTTTATAAGTAAAATATGTGCGGAAATGAAAAATCGCACGGAGGTATTTAATATGAACGGTGTTTTATTGATACATGGTTTCGGAGGTTCTCGCACGGAGGTTGACCGACTCGGGGAATATTTAACCAATAAAGGGTATACGGTGGAAATGCCTTGCCTTACCGGCCATGAGGGCAGTAGAAAAGACCTTGCAAAGGCATCATATCTTGATTGGATTTCGGATGTTGAAAGAGCCTATGAGAAGTTGTCAAAAAAATGTGATAATATAGCGGTGATTGGATTCTCAATGGGAGGTCTTTTGGCAGTTCAACTTTATCAAACAAAAAGATTTGATAAATTAGTCACGGTTAATACGCCGGTATTTTACTGGAATTTTAGACAGATATTTAAAAATATCATAAAAGATTTTAAAACACACATGTGTAAATACTTGCTTTCAGGAGCCGGACTTCCCGTTTCGGCAATGTTTTCATTTCAAAGACTGTTGACTAAAACAAAACCCTTGTTTAAAACAGTTGACTGTCCGGCGTTGATTGTACAAGCTCAGGATGATGATACAGTTAAGCCTAAAAGCGCAGACTATATTTTCTCATGTATGACAAATATAAGCAAGCGTATTTATACTCCTGAACAAGGTGGACATATCATTTTTCAAAGTGATTCTTTTTCTGCAATTGCAGAGGAAATAGCAGTTTTTTTATAAAAATGATTCTTTCGTGTCAGTGATGGAGTGTTCATTTTTCATAGCCGTTATCTGCATAAATCAATACTCGGTTTCATAAATATATACAAAGGGGAGGAGTTGCCATGACAAGAGAGGATTACATTATAAGAATGAGGCGTGCCGCAAGAGAGCGGGCGGAAAAATCCGGGCAGGGGAGCAAAAAAAGTTTGCCTGCTGTTATAGGTGCCCAGATTTTAGTGTGCGTGATTGCATTCGGTGCTTTTATGAGCGTAAAAAACATAGAGAATGTGAACAACTGTATAAAGTATTATCTTAATTATACAGTGGATTATCAGGCATCTGTTGATGGAATTATCAGAGCGTGCCGCAGCTGTTTTGTGGCGGAAAATGATGCGTAAATTTTACATACATCCGTCAACCCCCTTTATATTAATTCCGGCAGTATTGTTCGGTTATTTCCCCCAGCTTATAACCATATATATGATAACTATGCTCCACGAGTTGGGGCATTTTTGTGCTGCAAAATTTGTAAAAGCAGATGTAAAAAGAGTTTGCTTTTATCCTTTTGGTGTAACAGTGGAACTGAAGGAAGGGTATGTAAAAAATCCTGCACACGAAATAACCGTTGCTTTGGCAGGTCCTTTAACCAACGGAATTATAGTTCTTTTCGCTCTGCTTTGTATAAATAACAAAGACTATCTGTTTTTTGTTGCCACATCCAGCTCCATAATAGGCATTATGAATCTACTGCCTATTTTGCCTCTGGACGGAGGTCGCATTGTAAAAGCAATTCTTACCATGCGGTGGGGTTTTGTAAAAGCTTTTAATTTTACCGTAAGGCTCAGCCGTATATTTACGGCGCTTTTATTCGTTTTTGGCTTGCTTGTTTTAATTGTAAGCCGGTTTAATTTTTCAATTATTCTAATATGTGCTTTTCTCACAGTCAATGCTGTTGCCGAGAAAAGAAGCATGCAAATTATTGTTATGCGAGATGTTCTGTATAGCAAAAGTAAATTGAGCGGGGGAAAAATGAAATCATGCTCCATAACTGTAAACTGGTCGCTGCCGGCGCGTTTGTTGCTTAAAGATTTTGACAGCTACAGATATTTTATGGTTGTTGCGGTTGATGATGAGTTAAATTATCGCGGTACATTGACTGAAAGTCAAATTATTGACGGGCTTATGAACCTGGGCAGCCGTGTCCTTGTTAAGGAGCTTTTGAACATGGGGTGATAATGCAAGATGTTGTATTGCTTTTCGCTCGATACGCTGACATTGAGCAATTTCGTATCCTATGCGTTCGGGCATTTCAAGCCATGGAATACCCAATATGTATCTGTTATACAGTATGCATCTTTCATAATCATCCAGTTTGTTTATCTCGTTCTCAATGGTTTCAATCTCGTATTGCAGATTTACAAGCCTGATTTCAGCATCGCGCAGTATGTCTGACATGATTTTATCTACTTTTTCCGATGCGTACTTATCTCTGCCTTTGCCGCTTTCACTAAGCGGTGTAAAAATCTCCTCTTTAAGCCATTTGATATGTTCTGTTCGTGCGTTTATTTCTTTGATGCTAATCCTGTACCCTTTTAACCATTTGCGTATAACCTCAATGTCTTTTTTTGACATTTGTATCAATCCTTTCTTATAAATTCTCATAAAACCAACTTTTTGCTTCAGCTTCCAAATTCATCTCCCGCGCAAAATTTACAAGCATTTCATCTGCATTGTTTTCATAAAAATCATTTAAACAATTATTTTCTGTACATACAGTGTCACTTCCATATGTGTAAAATTTTTCAGTTCTAAAAATCTGCCTGCCGCATACTGAGCAATATATGCCAATATCTTGGTTCTGAGGTTCTTTGATGGGTGAATAATCTGAGTATAATCTCATGTGTATTTCTCCTTTGCTTTTTCTTGAGATTATATTAACCTTACAAAGTACATCATTTCACATCATGTTCTTTATTAATTAATTCATTATTCGACATATTATATCCCAATAACGGGATAATTCGACATTGTGAAAAAATCCGCTTCAAAGGAGAAAAAAGCAACATACACAAGGCTTTATATATGTTTTTCGCTGCTTTTTGTAAAAATCCTTTTTATTTTTGCAAAAAAATTTAAAAAAATTGTTGCAAAAATGGGATATATGTGTTATTATATATTTGCAAGAAAAAATTTGTTGTAATTATGTAGGAGGGTTAGTTATGAATAATGAAGAACTGAATAAAGTTCGGGAACAGAAAAAAGTTTCTTATACTCAGATGGAAAAATTGACGGGAATCGGTAAGTCTACCCTCCAAAGGTATTTTTCCGGCTCCACAAAAAAAATACCTCATGATGCCCTCAAAACTATAGCGGATGTGCTGGGGGTTAATCTTGATAGTGACGGAAAGCCGTATATGCTGCCTGTTTTAGGGCTTGTAAAGGGAGGGGTTCCCATGAATGCAGAGCAGAATATAATGGATTATGAACCCGTCTCCAAGGTAATGGCAGAGACGGATGATTATTTTGCCCTTAAAATTTCCGGTAACAGTATGGCCCCTCGTATTAATGATGGTGACACCGTTATTGTTAAAAGACAGTCTGAGGTAAAAAATGGAGAAGTAGCTGTTGTTATGGTTGGAAATGATAGAGCTACCTGTAAAAAGGTATATTACCATAAAGGCGGTATAAGTTTGATTTCTAACAATGTGGAGTATCCGCCCATGTTTTATTCTGATGCACAAGCCGCTAAATTACCTGTAAGGGTTTTGGGAAAAGTAGTGGAACTAAGAGCAAGGTGTAATTTTTAAATATCTTATTTATTTTTGTTGGTACTACGGTATAATTCGGTTTACCATTTTGGGCTTTTGCTTTTAGACATATGCAACTGATAATATAAAAATTTATACATATCTGGGAAAAGCTTGCTTATTAACAACTAAAAAAGGATGCCGTGTAATCGACATCCTTTTCGTATACTAATTACGATTAAATTATCATTGCTTCATTTCATCAATGCTGATTTTTCTGGTGTGTTGTGTATGGAACCAGTCTTTGTTATCTTTATTTATAAATCCTATAATTGCAATCGGTACCCATGTAAGAGAAAACAATGTGTAAGCCGGATAATAAAGAAGTGTTTCTATTGAAAGCTTCTTTTCTGCATACAGTGCAAGAGGATTCCAAAGAAATTGTACTATAACAATAAGGTCCCAGAAGTGATATGGAAAATATTGGAACAAGCTGGTAAGAACCAGCGGAGAGTCCGGATATACATTCTGCATCCATGACATTATGGTTATATAACCCATGGCAACAATACGAAGCGGCTGAAGAAGGTACAGGGCACAGTCAAGCGTTACTATGCTCTTTTCTTTAACTGCTTTTTTAAGAACCTTAGCAAGGTATTTGCAGCCTACATCTGCCTGACCCTGCATCCACCGTTTTCTCTGTTTCCACGACTGAGTAAAGGTAATGGGTTTTTCATCATAAACAATAGCATCGCCTGCCCAGCCTACTTTTATGTTTTTAAGAGCAAGTTTCATGGTGAATTCTATGTCTTCAGTAAGGCAGGTTGCACCCCAGCCCATTTCTTTAATAAGATTGCTCTTTACTGCAAAACCTGTACCGCTAAGCTGACAGCTCAAGCCTAAATTTGCACGGGATTGCTGGAACAGTCTGCATATGCCCCAAAATGATACAGCATATGAATAACTTACCCATGTGTCTTTGGGGTTTTTGCTGTCAATATAGCCTTGAATTGCCTGATGGCCTTCACAAGCTTTTTTTGAGCCGTTTTTGTAAAAAGAGACTTTTATAT
>URVP01000098.1 GCA_900551345.1 uncultured Eubacteriales bacterium | reverse complement strand
TTTTCTGACTGCCCATCTTCCAAACTGTCTTGGGGAGGAGATACATATTCGTCCGTATCTTGCCCCGGCGTGCATCCTGCCAGCATGGCAAGAACTATTATTAGAGCAAACAAATTTTTCATAAAAAATCCCCTCTTTTTGCTGTTTTATTCATGATTATTTTCAGCAAAAAAGAGAGGCGGTATGCAGTTTTTAATTTGTGAAAATAAGGTGTTAATAACAAAGTTTTTCAAATCAATCAATAATTTTCAAATTTTTTAAAACAGCCCTGTATTCTTCAAGTGAAAAAAATGCATTGAGAATTTCCAAAAGTGCGTTACTTGAAATATTTTGCGGAAAATTCAGATGCTTCAAGAGTATACGCCGCTTTTCTGCGCTGCCGCTGCCTCCTGTAAGACCGTCTTCAAAAAGATGACGCTTTGTAATTTCCGTGCGTTTTTCTCCTTGCCAAGGCATGCACCCCGCTTTTTCAAGCACTGCGGCAAGGGTTTCTTCGCTCATTCCTTCTACTCCCAAAATCCCTTCCGCTCCGGGTTTTTCTTTGCGTTTTTCCTTGCCCTCAATCTGGGGAATATATGCATGTTTTATGTTTAGACCTGCCGTGCTTCCCTTTATATAATTTCGTATTCTTCTGCCGGCAGAGTCGGAATCGGTGAGTATTATAAGCCCTCTTTCCTGTGCCATACGGCGTATAAGAGCCATCTTTTCTTTATCCTTATATACGGCGAATCCGTCGGTGGTTATAATACATGTATCTACCATATTTTTAAGCCGCTGTTTGTCGTATAATCCCTCTACCAAAATAGCCTCTTTTATGTGCAGCAATCTTTATCACTCTTTCAGCATGATTTAACTAATTTTTACAATGGATTTTTACTTTTAAATCAGTATATCATAATTGACATGGGGCTGCAAGTAGTATATAATGATAAAACAGATGACTTACACATAACAAAAGAAAAAACGGAGGGGGAACTTTTGAGAAAACTCCTGGCAATTTGGATAACTAAAATTTTAATAATAATCGGAAAAATAGCAGGCAAAAAAGGGTCGTCAACGCCCGGTGCTGTGGCTCTTAAAATATGCCCTGACATCATAAAAAGACTTTCGTCCCAGATACCGTCCGAGCATATTGTGGCTGTGTGCGGTACCAACGGTAAAACCACCACCAACAACCTGCTTTATTCAATGATTACTTCCGAAGGGAAAAAAGCGGTGTGCAACAATGTAGGTGCCAATATGATAATGGGTGTTGCCACGGCTTTTGTTGACTCTGCAAATATTTTCGGCAAAATCAAGGCGGAATATGCGGCGATAGAGATAGATGAAGTGTCTGCACAGCATGTGTTCAAGCAATTAAAGCCCGGATATATGATAATTACCAATTTCTTCCGTGATCAGCTTGACCGTTACGGAGAAATAGACATAACCATGAATGCAGTTAAAAAAGCTCTTGATATGCACCCGGATATACAGCTTGTTTTAAATGCAGACGACCCCCTTGTTGCATGGTTCGGAAAAGGGCATAAATGCCATTTTTACGGAGTGGGGGAAAAGGTGCTTGGCGAGGAATGTGCCGAGATTAAAGAAGGACGCTTTTGTAAAGAATGCGGAAATGAGTTGGAATATGAATATTATCATTACAGCCAGCTTGGTAAATACCGGTGCAGTAAGTGCGGATTTCAACGCCCCCGGGCAGAATTTGAAGCAAGTGATGTAAGACTGGAAAAGGGAATTGAATTTACTGTAAACAATACACGCATAAGCGTTAACTACCGAGGATATTATAATATTTATAACATACTTGCCGCATACGGTGCCGCTAAGCTTATGGGTATAAAGACGGATAACATTAACCGTGTGCTCGGCGCGTATAAACCCCAGATAGGAAGAATGGAAAGTTTTTATATAGGTAAGGATGTTGTGTTTAACCTTTCAAAAAATCCTGCGGGGTTCAATCAGGCGATTACCACAATGCTGGAAGACCCCAGAAAAAAAGATATGCTTTTTGTTCTTAACGACAACGCCCAGGACGGCCGTGACATATCATGGATCTGGGATGTGGATTTTGAGCGAATGAAGGGCAGAATGGCAAATTGCGGATCGGCAGGTATAAGACACAACGACCTGATGGTACGATATAAATACGGCGGCTTTGATGTAAGCAGCATAAAGGAGTTCGGCTCGGTTGAGCAAGGCATAAGAGAGATGCTTAAAACCGATTCTCCCGTTTTGTATGTGCTTGTAAATTACACCGCTCTGTTTTCTACTCAAAACATTTTAAAACGACTGGAAGAAGAGGCGAAAGGAGCGGATAAAAAGTGAAGATAAATATTGCTCATCTGTATCCCGACCTTTTAAACCTCTATGGAGACAGGGGAAATATTGCTTCCCTTGTAAAACGGCTTGAGTGGAGAGGCATTGAAGCCGAGGTAAGAGAATATACAATAGAAGAAGAGGTAGACTTTTCTCAGGCGGACATCGTCTTTCTGGGCGGAGGGTCCGACAGAGAACAGCTTTTGGTCTGCAACAGCCTTATGCGTCTTAAAAAACCTTTTTCCGAATATGTTGAAAACGGCGGAGCGGTACTTGCCGTATGCGGCGGATATCAGCTTTTGGGTCACTATTATCAAATGAACGGCGAAAGGGTGGAAGGTCTGGGCATTTTGGATATATATACCGAGTCGGGCAAGGGCAGACTTATCGGCAACATCGGTATAAAGACTGATTTTTCCGAAACTCCCGTTGTAGGGTTTGAAAATCACGGCGGCAGAACATATATCGGCAGCCATCAGCCCCTGGGAGAAGTAATTTTCGGTTATGGAAATAACGATATAGACAAAAAAGAGGGAGTTATATATAAAAATACTGTGGGGACATATCTTCACGGACCCGTTCTGCCAAAAAATCCTCAGCTTTGCGACAGAATTTTAAGTGCGGCATTAAAAAATAAGGACGGGGAATTTGTTCTGGAACCTCTTGATGACACCTTGGAGCTTGCGGCAAATAATTATATGGTAAACAGATTTGTAAAATAATTCTTTGAAAGGAAATGACTTTATAATGGAATTGTCACAGGAGACCAACAGACCTCGCAAAAAGCGTATGCGGTTTCGTACCAAAAGGCGTTTAATAACCATATGCGTTGCAGCAATAGTCATTATCTGTGTATCAGCAGGTGTTTTTGCCAATCATATGATAACAACTCTGGCGGATGAGAATATATACGAAAATGTATATGTAGGCAGTGTAAATGTAGGGGGCATGACAGAAAAAGAAGCGGCCAAGGCCATAGAAAAAGGTTTTCCCGATTATATACAAGGCAAAACAGTTACCCTTACATATGAGGATAAAACTTATGATGTAAATATCAGCACTTTAAATCCTACGCCTGACTTTGAAGCACTTGCAAAAAAGGCAATGCAAACCGGCCGTGACGGAAATGTGTTTAAAAGATATTTTGAAGTAAGAAATCTAAATAAAGGCGGCAAAGAGGTTATACCTCTGACCATGACTATTGATGAAAACATTCTTTTTTCGGATGTTTCTTATTTCGGAAGCTCTCTGCTTGAAGCGGAGGGTGTTATAAGCTTTGATTATGACAAAAACGAAGTTACCGTAAATACAGACAAAGCAAAATACACGGTTGATACAGACAAGGTTATAAAAAGCTTTGAAACTTGTGTGAATACGGGTAAATTCGGTAAGCTTGAGATAATATTTACCGATACTCCCAATGCTAAGGACAGCGCAGAACTTTTGTATAACCTTATTGTTCGTGACCCTGTGGATGCCAAAATGTCTTTTGAGAACGGAACTCTTGAATTTATCGATGAAATTAACGGAATAGATATTGACAGAAATTCACTTGTGGCGGCGGTTGAAAAGGGCGGAGTCGTTACCCTTCCGTTTACGCCCGTTCCTGCACAGGTTAATAAGCAGCAGTTAAAACAGCAGGCATTTTCTGTAACTCTTGCGTCCCATACTACATATTTTAACAGTGGAGTAAGAGGCCGTACCAATAATATTCGCAAAGCAGCAGAGAAAATCAACGGTTTTATAATGATGCCGGGTGATGAATTTTCCTATAACCGAGTGGTGGGCAAAAGAACCATAGAAGCAGGCTTTGACTATGCTGACGCATATTCAGGCAGCGATGTTATACAGGAGGTTGGCGGCGGAATATGCCAGGTTTCTTCAACTCTTTATGTTGCGGTGCTTTATTCTGACCTTAAGGTTACACAGCGTTATAATCACTCTTTGCCCGTTTCCTATGTGCCTCGGGGTATGGACGCTACCGTTTCATACGGAACGCTGGATTTCTGCTTTGTAAACGATACAAATAAGCCGATTATGATAAAGGCTTCGGAAACCGGCGGAGCTCTTACGGTAAGTATAGCGGGTTTTGAAAAGGATGAGACAAAAAAGGTTGAAA
The DNA here is from genome assembly GCA_900551345.1 of uncultured Eubacteriales bacterium. Lineage (GTDB taxonomy): Bacteria > Bacillota > Clostridia > Monoglobales > UMGS1388 > UMGS1388. The sequence continues at coordinate 1,439 of URVP01000098.1, read as the reverse complement.
TATATACAAAGACCGTTGCAACCAAGAATTATCAGGAAGAAACAATAACCGACTCTTCGGTTACCAAGCCTACTGTAGTAAGAAACGGCATAAACGGATCTACTGTTGAGACTTATAAGGTTGTGTATATAAACGGCGTGGAACAGTCAAGAAAAAAACTGCACACTAGCACATATCAGCCTGAAAATAAAATAATCCGAGTGCCTCCTCAGCCTGAGCCTCAGCCCCAGCCCCAGCCGGAAACCGGCGATGCTCAGACGGAAAATCCTGTGGTTGACACACCAGTTGAAGTTGTACCTCAAAGCTGACGCATAAAAAAATTATTATAATTGTGAAAGGCGAATTTTCAAATGAAAAAAATACTTTCAAGACCTGAACTAATCTTGATTTTTGCGGCAATAATCGTACTGGCGGTCATATATATAACTCCCATGGGCGTAAGTGACAACGGTTCCTCATCCCAGCTTTTAACCCGTATGGGCATTGAGCCTTCCCCGTCCGCAGACGGACTTTTGAAAACGGAATACAATGAGTTACAAGGCGACAAGCCGTCAAGTTCATTTGAGCTTTTAATATACGGAGTTAAAAAAATATCCGATCCGTTTTCAGTTAAAATACTGTTTTTGATATATTCAGTTTTGTTCCTTGCAGGGCTTTATCTTATAATAAAAAATATATCCAAAAACAGCGTGTTTGTAAGCATTGCCTCAATAATAGTTCCTCTTTTAATATTTTGTGACTTTTCGTACACTTGCTATTTTATGTCAATATACCAAGAACCATTTATATTCTCGGTTTTGATGCTTTTTATCGGGCTTTTGCTTGATGCACACAAAAACGGCGGCATAACATGGATTAGGGGAATTTTCATCGCTTTGTGCGGCATGGCATTTGCTGCGGTGAATTTTATGACGGCTGTTATTGCCGTCATTTTGGGCGCGGCGGTAATCCTTTTTTGGAACATGGACAAAAAGCCTTCGTCCATTATATGCGGAACGGTTATAATCGTCCTGTCCGTTGTGTTTATGTATACCTATGTGCCTGCCGACCGCAGCCGAAATCTCTATAATTCTGTATTTTACGGAATATGCAATTATGACAGTGTAACTGAAATCGGGTTAAATGAAAGCCTGGACGAGCTGAAAGGAGTACCTTATTCTGCTGAAATTGCAGAAAAATATGATTTAAAAAATCGGTTTTATCAGGACATTAATTATGCCGACATCATAGGATATTATGCATCTCATCCTGCATCTTTTGCTCATGCTTTAACCAATCCTCCAAGCGAATACGGAGTTATTCGTGATGCAGATACCGGCAGTTATACCGACAAGCCCAATACTCAGGCCAATGGTTTTTGTGCCTATTCCATGCTTAAGCAAAAACTGCTGGGTAAAAATCTATCGGGAATGGCCACATGGTTGTTCATATATTATGTA
>URVP01000097.1 GCA_900551345.1 uncultured Eubacteriales bacterium | reverse complement strand
TCATAAAAGTGCACTCTTCCCGAAAAAACCAAAATATATTTACCTTTAAGCTTACCGAGAACTATTTTACCCTCATGACCTTCTGCCGAAGATGTGGGAAAATTAGGTATTTCATCATAAGGTACAACTATTTGGTCTTCCACACATTCGGTAAAACCGCCAAGACCGGAACCGAGAATTACTGCTATTTTAGGAGTAATCCGTACGGCATCTCTAATAAAATCGGCTGCTTGTACAATTTCAGTATACTTCAATAAAATCCCCCTGCTTTACTAATAAATATGAATTACTGCCACACACCGATGATTAAATAATTATATCACCGTTATGCATATCTTGCAATTTATATTATGAACAAATATAAAACAAATTACCAACATTTTACCGACATTTTATTCAATGATATAACATTAAAAAGTCTGCATCTACAGATACAGACTTTTTAACCATAGTTTTATTCAGCAGTTTTTACACATACTTTAATAACAAACAATACTGCTACCATTATAACAATTGATGCAGGAAGTATAATCCACGCATTCTGAATAAAACCTGCTGCGATATATGAAACAAATGAAACCGCCGCTACAGTCAAAGCATAAGGGAGCTGTGTGGAAACATGATTTATATGGTTTGACTGAGAACCGGCTGACGCCATAATTGTAGTATCAGAAATAGGTGAGCAATGGTCACCGCATACAGCACCTGCCATACAAGCTGAAATTGCAATTATGGTAAGATTGCCGCCTTCAAAACCAAACACGGAAATAACAATGGGGATAAAAATACCGAAAGTACCCCATGATGTACCGGTTGCAAAAGAAAGACCAACTGCAATAAGGAAAATAATTGCGGGCAGGAAATTCATAAATGAATCCGCTGATTGTTTAACAACTGATTGAATAAATTCAGCAGCTCCGAGACTGTCTGTCATACCTTTAAGCGTCCATGCACATGCAAGAATCATAATGGCAGGAACCATTGCTTTAAAGCCTTCCGGTATTGATTCCATGCAGGATTTAAAGGACAGAACTCTTCTGAACATATAGAAAACAACCGTTATAACAAGAGTGATGAAAGAACCATACACAAGACCCACGGAGGCGTCACTGTTTGAAAATGCCGTTATAATATTTCTATAACCTTCTTCACCGGCAGTAAAATATCCGCCGGAATATATCATACCTATAACACAAGCAATTATAAGCACTACTACAGGGAGAACAAGGTCTATAACTCTACCTTTAGGATTAGAAGTATTATCTTCAGAATCTTTAAAACTTTCTGCATCAGATGTAAAAAGATCGCCCATCATTGCATTTCTTTCGTGAACCTTCATAGGACCGTAATCAAATTTAAGCAGTGCTATAGTAATCATCATTACTATGGTAAGTATTGCGTAGAAATTGTAAGGAATAGCACTAATAAAGAGCTGAAATCCGTTCATACCTGAACCTGCTGCAAAACCGCTGACAGCTGCAGCCCAGGAAGAAATCGGAGCGATAATACACACGGGAGCTGCAGTTGCATCAATCAAGTACGCAAGTTTAGCTCTTGAAACATTATGTTTATCCGTAATGGGGCGCATAACAGAACCTACAGTAAGGCAATTAAAATAATCATCAATAAAAATCAATACGCCAAGCACAATTGTAGCAAGCTGCGCACCAATCCTTGTCTTAATTTTTGTTGATGCCCACCGTCCGAATGCTGCTGATCCTCCTGCTTTATTCATCATAGCAACCATGGCACCGAGAACAACAAGGAACAAGAGAATACCCACATTATAAGCATCGGAAAGCTGCGACACAAAACCGTTATGAAAAACATGAACTATAGTTCCTTCAAAATTAAAATTGGAATATAACAAACCGCCGGCAACTATTCCGATAAACAGAGAAGAATACACTTCTTTAGTAATCAGAGCAAGAGCAATTGCTATAATGGGAGGCAGCAAGCCCCACGCCGTATTGTAAAAATAGCTTGATACGGTTTCTTCCCCCTCTGCAAAACAGCACAAAGGCAAAAGCATAATTGCTATTGCAGCAATTACAGCAAATAATCTTTTTGTTTTTGACATAAATTTCTCCCCTATTTTAAATAATTACATATAAAAAGCTATATCCACGGGCAGAAGTCCACAGATACAGCCGGCACAACAGCGATAGCTCTCCACATCCGTGACAGTCCGATACATTTTCTGCACCGACCCAGCAAAGCAGTTACGGGTGTATAGTTACTTTGCTTCGGCAACAGTTCCTTTAGGCTTTATTAACACCCGATAGAACAAAAGCTTAATAATAACTGCTGCGCCTCTATCCGACGATATTTTATTATATGTTAAGGCAATTTTAACAAACCATACATATATTGTCAATAGATTTTGTCAAAAAACACAAAACACTGTCGCAAATTGTTATGATAATTTAATAATCTTATATTTTAATGTATCTATTGAAAACGAAATGAGAAAGATGTATAATATTAATACAAATTAATATACATTTAATTTGCAGATAATATCCTGTTGAACGGAGGGAGAACATACAAATGAAAATATTGCTGATAATTAATCCAAGTTCAGGGAAAATGAAAGTTAAACAAAACACATTTGATATAATTAACATTCTTAGCAGTAAATTTGATGAAATAGTAATACGCCTGACAAAGCACAGACTGCATGCAACCGAAATAATATTGTCTTCTGACCTTTCAGAATATGACCTTGTAGCCTGCTGCGGAGGCGACGGTACACTCAATGAAGTTATTAACGGAGTAATGAAGTCCGGTCAAAAGTGCACAATTGGGTATATCCCATCCGGAAGCACAAATGATTTTGCAAACAGCGTAGGCATTCCTGCAAATACAACAGATGCAGCCAAACTCTTGTGCGAAGGGAAAGCACAGAAAATAGATTTAGGTTTATTTAATAACGAAAAAAACTTCACATATATAGCATCATTCGGAGTTTTCACGGCTGTTTCGTATAATACCCGCCAATCCTTTAAAAATGTATTCGGACATCTGGCATATGTTCTGGAAGGTATAAAGGATATAGCAAATATTAAAACATACAATGTTAAAACAGAATCCGACGGAAATGTATATGAAGGGGAATATATATTCGGAGCAGTAGCAAACTCCACTTCAATAGGGGGAATCGTACATCTGCCTCAGAACAATGTGGATTTCAGCGATGGGCTTTTTGAAGTTATTCTTATAAAAAAACCAGTGACCCCAAACGACCTGGCAAAAATAATTTTTGGAATAACGAACAGCAAATTTGACAGTGATGTATTTGACTTTTTCAAAACTGCTAATGTTAACTTTAAATTCGCCGAACCGACCGTATGGTCTCTCGACGGTGAAGCTTGTGCTTCAGACTGTGATGTTGAAATTAAAGCTGAACATAAAGCCATTAGTATTGTTTTATAGAGGATTTATCTTTATGAAGGAAATTATAAGAACACTAACAAAAGAAAGAAATCTTTTTGACGATGAATTAAAACTGCTGATTGAAAGTGAAAACATCAACAATATTTTGTTTGAATCGGCACAAGAAGTAAGAAAGTCTGTATATGGCAACGATGTTTATATAAGAGGGCTTATCGAAATAACAAATTATTGTAAAAACGACTGTTTATACTGCGGTATTCGGCGAAGCAATACCGGTGCAGAAAGATTCCGTTTATCAAAAGAAGATATACTTTCGTGCTGCAGGCAAGGATACGAACTTGGTTTTCGTACATTTGTGTTGCAAGGCGGTGAAGATTTATATTATTCAGACAAGATAATATGTGACATTGTATATTCCATAAAAAAACTCTATCCCTACTGCGCAGTAACATTATCACTTGGTGAAAAGGAGTATTCAAGCTATAAAGCTTATTATGACTCGGGTGCGGACAGATACCTGCTTCGCCACGAAACCGCATGTGAGGAGCATTATAAAAAGTTACACCCCTCCTCCATGAGCCTTAAAAACCGAAAAGAATGTCTGTTTAATCTTAAAGAGATAGGCTATCAGACAGGCAGCGGATTTATGGTTGGATCACCGTATCAAACCACATGCAACTTAATTGAAGATCTTCGTTTTTTACAGGAGCTTAAACCTGAGATGATAGGAATCGGTCCGTTTATCAGTCATAAAAACACTCCGTTTAAAAATGAAAAAAACGGAAGTGTTGAACTGACTCTTAAAATGATAGCCATATTGAGATTGATGTTCCCCAATGCACTGCTGCCGGCAACTACGGCACTGGGTACCCTGTCTGACAACGGAAGAGAACAGGGTATAAAAGCCGGTGCAAATGTAGTAATGCCCAACCTATCTCCTGTAGACACCAGAAAACTGTACGAATTGTATGACAACAAACTGTATTCGGGAGCAGAATCAGCACAATCGCTAAACGAATTAAAAGAAAAGATGCACAAAATAGGATACAAAGTAGTAGTGGACAGAGGAGATTATAAGGCAAATTAAAATAATAAGTAAAAGCCTGCTTAAAGTTATCTTTCAACAGGCTTTTAAATTGCACTTAAATTTCTGACCAAGTTTTATATACTGTATATACATTTTCAGGCTTAGCATTAAGGCCAAATTCGCACATTGCGACGCAACCTCCGTTTTGCCAAAAAGTATTTTTAACCTTTTTAACAGCTTCCTCTATTTCCTGCGTTGTGCCTTCGGGCAGCATATGCTGACGGTCAATTTCACCCCAGAAAGTAATTTTACCTTTGAACTGTTCCAAGTCTTTAAAATCCATGCAGAAAATCTGAGCATTTACAGCATCAAGGCCCAGCTCAACAAGATGAGGAAGAATCTCAAGTATATAACCGTCTGAATGCATTAGAATTTTCTTTCCGTAATTATGAGCAATATTAATATAATCCTTATACATTGGCTTAAATATTTCACACCACAGATTAGGATTTATAAGCAGAGATTTCTGACTGCCCCAATCGTCCATAAAAAACAAACCGTCGACATCTGTCTGTGCCCACAATGTAAGCTGCTTGCAGTAGAATTTATGCATTCTGTCCACAAATTCAAGCATATTATCAGGTTTGGTAATAAGGTCACAGTAAAGATTTTCTGTTCCTCTGATAAACTGAAGCTGTTCAAAAGGGCGAGGGCAGCAGCCTGCAATCAAAAATTGAGTTTTTGTTTTACAGTACTCGTTGATTTTTTCTCGGTCTATGGTAAGATTCTCCACAGGAATATGTATTTTATCAATACCGTCCCAGTCATAATCATCATCACCGATCAAAGGATTTTTAACTTCTCCTATTGCTCCCATATTAAGATTTTCAAAGGTGCAGCCCCATTCATCAATATATGTACCCTTCATGTTTGGATCACCATAAGTAGGTGCTGTTTGAGAGCAAAACCCCGGGGTGCCGAAAAGTATGTCTTCAGGAAAATCCTCAAATAGCTTATTAAGCTCTTTTTCGTGAAATAATTTTGCACAATACAGATACGAAATAGTTCTGGGCACGACTCCCGTATCATTTTTAAATTCTAATGTTTTTTTAACCAGTTCTCTTTCGGTCATACGCTTAACACTTCCTTTGAATCATCATAACACTATTTTAAAGATTAGATATTGTAATATTTTTTTTGCTTTTATAAATATTATTACATTTTTTATATCTATTTACATATATTTCCATTTACATTTTCTAATTTTATATTTTTTTTAAAAAACACTTGCAAAATGCAAATATATGTGATAAAATATCATGCGGTTAATAATTATAAGTTTATATAAACGAGGTGAAACAAATGAAAGAAGGAATACATCCCGATTACAAGCAGACAACCATCACATGCGCTTGCGGTGAAGTTATTGCTACAGGATCGACAAAGTCAGACATTCATGTTGAAATTTGTTCAAAATGTCACCCTTTCTTTACAGGAAAGCAGAAGCTTGTTGATACAGGCGGACGTGTTGACAGATTTAAGAAGA
>URVP01000096.1 GCA_900551345.1 uncultured Eubacteriales bacterium | reverse complement strand
TTGCAGGACTGTTAAAGCCGATTCTTACCGACGCCGCAGTTGCAGAGATGGTGTGCAGCGGATCTCTTATTATACTGGCATTAGGTTTAAATATAACAAAAATTACAAAAATAAAAATAGCGGATTTTCTTCCCGCAATATTCATTGCACCGATTATCTGCTTTATTATAAGTTTATTTTAAGATAATTCAACATCTCAAGAAAAAAACTACACTACATACAATAAAGTTACATATAATAAGCCCGCCAAGACTTTGGCGGGCTTTTAATCTATCTTGACTATGACACAAATTTGTGAACATGTCCAAAAGATATTTTTTATTTTTCTATTTTTTCACAAAGAGGAATAACACCGTTCCAGAACATCACGGTAACTTTTCCTCCGTTTTTGGCAAATCCCGTATCAATAGAAAGTTCATCTGCAAAAGCGTCGTAGTGCTGTGATTTAACCGCCGTAAGCATGCCATCATCATACATAGCAGCATAAACATCCATTGTCTCTGTTTCGGAAGGCATATAGTAAATAACATCGCTGCCGTCTGTATAATTTACTGTATACTTATATACAGGTTTGTTTTGGGCATCTGCACAAACAGGTTTTACAAGATCCTTAGACTGAGACCAAACATATTCAGGAGCAGGTGTAAGAATAGTTGTTTCCACCCCTTCTATCGTTTGCGTATCTTTAACAACATGATTCTTGTTAAGCGTCCACGCAGCTTCTCCGGATACAAACTGATCGTCTGTAAGCGGTATAATTTCTCCCTTTACACTTGAGCCGGATATTACATTTGTTACTCCGCCGCCGTAGTATACATTAGAGATATAAATATCGCCTTTTTTCCAATTGCAAACAGCATTGTTTGTGTTGCCGTAAGTGTAGGAGTTGATAATAGTTGCACCGGAAGTTTCTATAGCACCCACAAATCCGCCTGCGCTTGTGCTGTCTGATATATTATAACAATCAGAAATGACGCCTGTACCGATAAACTGACCCAAAATACAGCCAATATTGCCTCCTGTGGTTGTTACAATACCCGTATTTGCACAAAAACGGGTAAGCGCTGCATTAGAAGATCCAACAATTCCTCCGACTTGACTGCCGGTGCTGGTAACATCACCGCTGTTATATACATACGATACAACACCTGATTCCGTTCCAACCTTACCTGCTATACCGCCTATTATAGAAGGACCTGAAACAAGACCGGTATTGGTACAATCTGTAACCATGGGTTCATCAGACTCCAAAAGACCGGCAATACCGCCTGCCGTATTTTTATTTGTAGAAACGGCACCGCTGTTATTACAATCTTCTACAGCACCATATTTAGAAACAACTCCGGCTACACCGCCAGCATTTGATCCTTCTGCAACTACATTGCCCGTATTTACACAATTTGTCACAGAGCCATAAGCCGTCTCATTACTTCCTGCTACTCTGGAAACAATACCGCCTGCATAGCCTCCTGTAGCCGTTACAGCTTGTGAATTTTCACATTTGGTCACTGTGCCTGCATTATTATTGCCAACAATACCGCCGACATAATTAGATCCTCCAACAGATCCTTTATTATAGCAGTTTTTAACGGTACTTGCCGAACCAAGATTTCCGGCAATGCCACCCGTATATTGATAATTGCCGTTAATTGTGCCATAATTTGTACAGTCTGTTACTTCAAGACCACTGTCAACACTGCCCGCTATTCCGCCTGTATTATTCTGTCCGGCATTAAGCGTTCCGTGATTTTCACAGTTATTTAAAACTCCGCCTGTGAAAGCTGCAGCAATACCGCCCATATTCCATGCTCCGGACTGAGAATAAAGGTCTCCGTAGTTTTTACAATTTGTTATACTTCCGTTTGATGTAGCAGCGATTCCGCCGTTATGTCTTCTTCCGTTAACATCGCCATTGTTTATGCAGTTATCAACAGAGCTTGTTTCAGCAAGTACGGTCACTATACCGCCGTTGTTATCCCCTTCTGAAGCGGAAGCAGTTACAGTTCCTTTATTTTCACTGTTTTTAATAACAAGGTTTTGTCTGTCATTGCCTACAAGTCCGGCTGCATAGGAAGCGTTAGATGTGACAGCACCCTCATTTATGCATCTCGTTACCGTTGTTAAATCCCAGTTCCATCCGGCAATGCCGCCAACATATTTATTACCTTTAACTTCGCCGTAATTTATGCAACCGGTAATTTCGTTATTGTTTGATATTCCGCAAATTCCGCCCACATTTTGGTTGCCCTCTACTGCGGCATAGTTTTTACAGTTTATTATTTTACTTCCTGCCTGGGCTTCTCCGGCAATTGAGCCTACATTGTTTCCTGTTGAAACAATAGAGCCGCTCTTTATGATAACATCCTTAACAGTTGCTCCTTTTAAGTAATTAAACATGCCTGTTGTTGAAGCAGTTGAATCAACCGTAAAATTAGAAATTTCTTTTTCTCCTCCGTCAAGATTACCGCTGAAATCAAAAGGAGTCCATGTAATACCTGTCAAGTCAATATTGTCCGTAATCTCAAAGTATTTTCCGCTGTAATTTCCGTTAGAAGACGCATTTTCACTGATAGCCGCAAACTCCTCCGGCGTAGATATAATCCACGGATCCCCTGAAATTCCCGAGCCGCTCCATGGCGTCTCAGCAAAAACAGCTGTCAGTCCCAAAGACTGAATAACCATTATTGCCGCAATAAGTACTGCAATCTTTTTCATTTCCTCTACCTCCGTAATTTAATAACTAAATTAAAGGCAGCATACAAAGTGTCCGTTTTTCAGCATTAAATAAAAGTATGCCGATAATAATTTATATCATAATATCACTTTTGCATTAATTAGTCAATATCAATAACCAAATTTATCATCAAGCGAATCATCATTATATATCCATTCACGAACCGGTATAACGGTATACTCATCGGGAGTATTGCGGATAACCACATTGGCAATGCCAGCATTGATTATCATACGCTTGCACATGGCACAGCTTGAGGCATTTTTTACAAGCTCCCCTGTTTGTGCGTCACGACCTGCAAGGTAAAGAGTGCCGCCCAGCATGGAATCTCTGGATGCGCTGATTATACAGTTTGCCTCCGCATGAACGCTTCTGCACAGCTCATACCTTTCGCCTCTCGGTATTTTAAGCTGTTCCCTGCGGCAATAACCCAAATCAATACAGTTTTTGCGTTGCCTGGGCGCTCCCGTATATCCCGTAGAAACAATCTCATCATTCTTTACGATAATGGCTCCGAAATTTCTGCGAAGGCATGTGCCTCTTTCCAGAACTGTTTCGGCAATATCAAGATAGTAATTGTTTTTATCCCGTCTGTTCATGCTGATACCTCTTTTCTATGTAAATTTATATATTGGACTGTTTATTATGCTTTTGTTCATATTCCCTCTCTGCCTGAGATTTTCTCAAATATAAAGGCAAAAGCTTATCGCAGGTTACAGAAGGTCTGCTTTTTGCAAGGTTGGCAACCGAGCTTGCCCTTATCTGAGAAAGTTGCGGCGGGGCTATAAGGAAATCTGATAATTTATCTTTAAACGCCGCTGCTCCGTCACCTAAAAAAACTACCTTTTGACCATTTAATTCTTTAAGCAAATCATCGAGAGCAAGGGCTCTGTCAGATTTTAGGGTAACGAGCTGTCCACCATCCCATTTGTATACTCCGTTATATACCTGTCCTCTGCGTGCATCCATAATCGGTGAGATAAGAGCATCGGTGAAAGGAATGTTATATGCCATGGCTTCAAGAGCCGAAACTCCCACGCACATTTTACCCGTTCCCTGAGCTAAGCCCTTAACCGTTGCTATGCCTATACGCTGCCCCGTAAATGAACCGGGACCTATGGTACAGGCAAATAAATCCACTTGGGACACCTTTATTTCTGCGTTTTTAAGAACGCTGTCTATCATTGGAAGGAGTTTTTGAGAGTGTGTCTTTTCATGATTGAGATAACCTTCGGAAACAAGCTTATCATCACACATAAGCGCACATGATGCTGTTGAAGAACAGCTGTCCACAGCTAAAATATTCATTCCTCTCCCTCCTTTTTTATCACAATTTCTCTAACTTCATCACCGCTGCCCGAAATATGCACCTCATTGCAGGGCGGCAGCTCTATATTTTCAGACCACTCGATAAGGCAGATTCCCCCTGCCTCCAGATATTCGTCAAAGCCTGAATCATACCATCCGTCAGCATCTATGCGGTATGCATCAAAATGATATATGGGAATAGAGGCGGCATATTCATTTAAAAGCCCAAAAGTGGGACTGTGAACACCGGTTACTCCGAAATGCCGGCATATTCCCCTTATAAAGGCTGTTTTGCCTGCTCCCAAATCACCGTAAAATGCAACCACACTGTTTTTATGTAAACCTTTAGCAAATTCTTCTCCTAATTTTTCTGTTTCTTTTTCACTGCCTGAAAAATAACGCATACTCCATTGCTACCTTTCAACAGGCATAAATCTTTCGCCTGTTTTGTTTATTCTTACACGGCCGTTAAGGGCATCTGTGAGAGTTTCCTTAAAACCGTCCTCCTGTGATACAATAACATCAAGCACCACATTTTCTTTATAATCGGCGTTTTCCACCCTTGAGCCGTGTTCGGCAATGGTATTTTGCGCCTTGCCCAAAAGGTCATAATCTACCGTAACCTTGTATATACCGCACATACCCATTGTCACAATACCTGACTCATCAATACCAAGCTTGGCAGACTTTGTATAAGCACGGACAAGACCTCCGGCACCCAAAAGAGTTCCGCCGAAATAGCGAGTGACAACAACTACTGTATCGGTAAGCCCCTCCTTGCGTATTACATCAAGCACAGGTACACCCGCAGTACCCGACGGCTCGCCGTCATCGGAATACCGCTGTATATTGTTATCACGCAGCACATATGCATATACATTGTGTGTTGCGTCCCAGTATTTGCTTTTATGCTCATTTATAAAATCCAGCGCCTCCTGCTCGGTTTTAACGGGCAGGACATGAGAGATAAACCGTGATTTTTTCTCCACAAACTCTGCATCGGCACCTTTTTTTACGGTTTTGTACATCAAATTACAAACCCCTCCACAACAGAGAAAAGCTTTTTATCTATAATAATATCAAGAACAGTACCATTTTCTGTGTGTTCTTCATTTTTTACAACTGCATTAGCGTAAATTTTAGAAAGAACTCCTCCCTTATCGTAAGGGACAAGCACCCTCAAATTCATCTTAGTATCAGGCAAAAGATTTTTAATCATAGATAGCATCTTGTCCACATTTTTGCCTGTTTTTGCACTTATATATACACCGTTCTCCACCGGAGGCATGGGAATTGACATATCCGCCGCATCACATTTATTAAATACCGTAATAACAGGTTTTGTACCTGCTCCCAGTTCGTCAAGCAGTTTTTTTGTAACCTCTATCTGCTCCACGCAGTAAGGAGAAGATGCGTCAACCACATGAAGGAGCAAATCTGCAAAAACCGCTTCCTCCAAAGTGGAACGAAAAGCTTTGATAAGATGATGGGGCAGCTTTCGTATAAATCCAACAGTATCCACAAGAATTATATCCGTACCGTCCTCAAGAGTAAGTCTGCGGGCGGTAGGGTCAAGAGTTGCAAAAAGCTTGTCCTCAGCAAGTACTCCCGCATTGGTCAGATAGTTTAAAAGCGTTGACTTTCCCGCATTGGTATAACCGATAATGGAAACCTGGGGAATACTTTCTTTTTTACGGGCATGACGCTGTGTTTCACGATTTTTAACCACATCGTCAAGCCTCTGAGAAAGTGTAGAAATACGGCTGCGGATATGCCGCCGGTCAGACTCTAACTTTGTTTCGCCCGGGCCTCTGGTGCCTATTCCGCCGCCCAATCTTGAAAGATTGGAGGATGACCCCGTAAGCCTGGGCAGCATATATTTAAGCTGCGCAAGCTCTACCTGAATTTTACCTTCACGGGTCTGGGCACGC
>URVP01000095.1 GCA_900551345.1 uncultured Eubacteriales bacterium | reverse complement strand
ATGCAAGACCTGCTGCTGACTTCTGCAAAACAGCATCACAATTTAAATGTAATATCAAAGTAATTAAAGATGGAGAAGAATTTGAAGCTAAGAGCATGCTGATGGTTCTTTGCATTGGTGCGGTGAAGGGCGATGAAATAGAAATAACGGCTGATGGCGAGGATGAACAGCAAGCTATAGATGCGTTGATAGAAACACTTGATATGGAGTGATTATTATGAAGATTCTAAATGGCATTGGGGGAGCACCCGGAATAGTATGCGGAAAAGTTTTATACTTTGAGAAAAAATCCTCAACTGATGTAAAAATCGATCTTAACGAGGCTGTTGAAAAATGCCTTAAAAAAGTCAGACAAATGCATGATAAAGCTCTTTCAGATTTAGGTGAGGATAATGCAAAAATATTCTCTGCATATGAGATGCTGCTTGAAGATGAAATGTTTATAGGGCCTATAAGAGAACTTATATCAACAGGAGTTTCTGAAGAAAATGCGGTAACTGAAGTTTCAGACAGCATGTCTGCCATATTAATGAAAAAAGAAAATGAGTATTTAAGACAGCGTGCCGACGATATACGCAATATAGGAAATATGCTTAAAGAAACTCTTTCAGGTGCTGATGCTGACTTTGATTTTCCTGATGGAGATGACAAATATATTATAGCTGCAAAGGATTTAACTCCGGTTGATACCATGCTTTTTGACCATTCCAGGCTTTTAGGTTTTGCTACCAGAGAAGGCGGCGTTACATCGCATACGGTTATACTTGCTAAGTCAATCGGTATTCCTGCCGTAGTGGGTGTGGACGGTTTGGACAGTACGGCAGAGTGTGATATAGCTTATCTTGACGGTTACAGCGGTGAATTCATTTTAGAACCCGATGAAAAAACAAAAAAAATATATGATAAAAAAGTTAGCGATGAACAGGATTTTCTTAATTCTCTTGAAGCAATTAAGCAAAATGATGCATACACAAAGGATGGCATACGAATTAAGGTTGCGGTAAACATAGGTAAACCTTCAGATCTTAACAATAGTAAGGATGAAAAATTTGACGGAGTAGGATTGTTTCGCTCGGAGTTTCTTTATTCTTCATCTAAAGTAAAGCCTTCTGTTGAACAACAGTGTGACGCTTATAAAAAAGCTTTGGATATTGTTCATCCTGAACCCGTTACCATACGAACTCTTGATGTTGGCGGTGATAAACAGATAGAGTACTTCCACATGCCTCACGAAGAAAATCCTTTTCTTGGAAATCGTGGTATAAGGCTGTGTTTGAGCAATCCTGATGTTTTTTCCGAACAGCTTAAAGCACTTCTTATGGCAGGTGTGGGAAGAAAACTTAAAATCATGCTTCCCATGGTAACACGCATAGAGGAGATAACAAAAACCAAAGAGCTTATTTCGGAATTAAAAAATTCTCTTGAAAAAGAAGGTCAACCTTATTCTGACGATATTGAGTTGGGAATTATGATAGAAACTCCTGCAAGCGCAATAATGTCAGAGGTATTTGCAAAACATTGTGACTTTTTTAGTATAGGAACAAATGATCTTGTTCAATATATAATGTCGGCAGACAGAGGCAATCCTGCGGTTGAAAATGTATATAATCCGTATAATCCTGCTGTCCTTAAAATGATAAACAAGGTTATAAAAGACGGTGCAGATGCCGGAATAGAAGTCAGCGTTTGCGGTGATTTGGCTGCTAACACGGATTATACTGAAATTCTTATAGGTATGGGTTTGAAAAAATTCAGCGTGCCTTTGCCTATGCTTAACAGAATTAAGAAAAAAGTATCAGATATAGATTCTGCTTCTGCTAAAGAGCTTGCACAGAAAGCTCTTAATGCTGAAGATGAAAATGAAGTTATAAAAATTATTAGGAGGGGGTGAAATTATGAATGTATCAGATGTATTAAGAGATGACAGAATTGAAATCAACCTAAAATCCGAAACAAAGGAAGATGCACTCAGAGAACTTACAGAACTTTTGTATGAAAGTGGTGCTCTTACCGACAAGGATGGATTTTTAAAAGATGTACTTGACAGAGAAGCCATCTCAACGACAGGAATAGGCAACGGCATAGCCATTCCTCATGGTAAATCGTCTAATGTGCTTGAGACCACCGCAGCAATAGGAAGAACAGAAAAGCCCCTTGAGTGGCAAAGCCTGGACGATAAACCTGTAAACTTTATTGTACTTCTGGCGGTTAATGAAAATGATAAAACCGGCGTTCATGTAAAACTGCTTTCACAAATGGCTAGGAAATTAGCTTCGGAACAAACTTGCAAAAAACTTTTGGAAGCAAAATCGGCAGAAGAAATAAGGTCTATTTTCTCAGAATAAAAAGGGAGGAGAATAATTATGAAAATTGTAGGTATTGCAGCGTGCACTTCTGGTATAGCTCACACTTATATTGCAAAAGAGAAACTTGTAACTGCAGCACAGGAACTGGGACATGAGGTTCACATAGAAACTCAGGGTACCATCGGTACAGAAGATGAGCTTACCGCACAACAGATAAGCGATGCAGATGTTGTGATAATTGCAGCAGATATTAAAGTAGGCGGTAAAGACCGTTTTCAGGGAAAGCGCATAGTAGAAATTCCCACTCACATTGCTATCAAATCACCTAAGGCTCTTATCAATAAAATAGAAGAAGAATTGAAAAAATAATAACTGGAGGTAAATAAATATGTTAAAGAAGTTACAGCTTAAAAAGCATGCCTTGACAGGTATATCATTTATGCTCCCCTTGGTAGTTGCTTCAGGTCTTTTAATTGCAATAGGTAACATTTTCGGAGGTAATCCTTCAACAATTTCTGATTACAAAGCAGGATATAATATTTGGCAAGCTGCTGTTACACTCGGTGTTTACGGTATGGGCTTACTTCCCGGAGTAATGGGCGCTGCTATTGCTTATTCAATTGCAGACAGACCAGGTATAGCTCCCGGTTTATTAATGGGTATGATTGCACAGAATATGGGTGCCGGTTTCCTCGGCGGTATGCTTGGTGGTTACCTTGCAGGTTATTTTGTACAGTTCCTTAAAACTCATCTTAAGGTTCCCAAGTGGGCACAAGGTCTTATGCCTATGATGATTATACCTCTTATATCCTCTGTTGTTATAGGTTTGATTATGTTCTTTGTAATTGGTAAACCCATTGCTTGGGCATCAGAAGCACTTACAAATCTACTTATGAACATGCAGACTGGTTCTAAGGCAGTTTTCGGCGCTGTAATGGGTGCTATGGCAGCATTTGACTTTGGTGGTCCCGTAAATAAAGTTGCATCTTTGTTCGCAGACGGACTTCTTATGGACGGTGTGTACGGTCCTGAAGCTGTTAAAATCTGTGCTTCGATGATTCCGCCTTTTGGTGTTGCTCTTTCTTGGGTAATCAGAAGAGCAAGATATACAAAGAGCGAAACTGATAACATTAAAATTGCATTTCCTATGGGTATTTGTATGATAACAGAAGGCGTTATCCCCATCGCAGCAGTTGACCCGATTAGAGTTATTGCTTCATGCTCAATCGGTGCAGCAGTAGGCGGAGCTATTGTAATGGCTCTTGATGTAGGTTCAATGGTTCCTTCAGGCGGTATGTTCATAGTTCCTGCAATGATTAATCCCTGGGGCTTTATGCTTGCTTTGACAGCAGGTACTGTTGTAACGGCGCTGCTCCTTGTTGCTCTTAAGAAAGATGCAAAAAAGGACGATACTGTTATACTTGATGCTGAAGAAGAGGAAGAGGAAATTGATCTTTCAGATATAAAGATAAAATGATTTTTTTAAGAAAGCTGTGTTAATATGTATGTATCAATGAAAAATATGCTGGCGGATGCCAACGCAAATAATTATGCAATAATGGCAATTAATTGCTTTAATATTGAGACTGTGCGTTCAGTTATTCGTGCAGCCGAACTGGAAGACTCACCGATTATAGTAAATATTTTTCAGGATCATCTTCTCACACATTGTGACAGTGAATTGATTACTCCTGTTGTAAAAATTTTGGCACAAAGGAGCAATGTCAATGTTGCACTTAACTTTGACCATGGTCAGGAAAAAGAGTATTTGATTAAAGCAATAGACGATGGTTTCTCATCCGTTATGGTTGATGCGTCAAGGTTTGACCTGGAAAACAATATAAAAATGACAAAAGAAATAGCAGATTACGCCCATAAGCACGGCGCAAGCGTAGAGGGTGAAATAGGATGTCTGGGTGCTAGCGAAGGCGGTGCTTTCACACAAGATGCAATGTATACAGACCCTCAGCAGGCTAAAATATTTGTAGAGCGAACCGGTATTGATGCACTTGCCATATCGATAGGAACATCACACGGTAATTATCCTGAAGGAATGATACCGAAGTTTGATATCGAGAGGTTAAAAGAAATTAAGCGTCTTACAAATGCACCTCTTGTTCTTCATGGTGGTTCAGGTTCAGGAGAGGAGAACATTATTAATTCAGTTAAGAACGGAATTAATAAGATAAATGTAGGATGCGACTTTATGAATGCTAATCGAGATGCAACAGCAAAATTGCTTAAAGAGAATCCTGACATCAATTATTTTGATCTGGTTCATGCTACAGAAAAAGAGAGTATCGAACTTGTAAGATACTATATCGGTCTTTCGGGTTCAAAAGGTAAAAATAAAAATTTATAATAGGAGTGATTGATATGTTAATGAACATGAAACAGCTGCTTGCAGTTGCTGACAAAAACGGCTTTGCCGTACCCGCTTTTAACATTGGAAGCGAATCTATTTTGAAGGGCGTTGTTGAGAGTGCGAATGAAAAAGACGCACCTGTTATCCTTGCAATACACCCCACAGAGTTGGAATTTTTGGGAGATAGCTTTATTTCCACATGTATTCAGGAGGCTAATAAATCAAAAGTTCCTATGGTTATCCATCTTGACCACGGCGGCACATTTGAAGAGATTCTCCGTGCAATCCGTTGCGGATTTACTTCTGTTATGATAGATGCTTCTCATAAACCCTATGAAGAAAATATCGCAATCACTAAAAAAGTTGTAGAAGTTGCAAAGGTATCCGATGTTTCTGTAGAAGCTGAACTTGGTACAATCGGTACAACAGGCGGTTCCTATGAGGGCGGTTCAAAAGACATTATCTATACAAACCCCGACCAGGCAAAGGATTTCATTGATAAAACAGGTATCGATTCACTTGCTGTAGCAATCGGTACTGCTCACGGTATATATCCTAAGGATATGAAGCCTGAGCTTAAACTTGACCTTCTTAAAACTATTCGTGATACAGTAGACATTCCGCTTGTTCTTCACGGAGGTTCAAGTAATCCCGATGCAGAAATAGCCGAGTCTGTAAAGATTGGTATTTCAAAAATAAATATCTCAAGTGATATTAAGTTCGCATTTTATAAAAAATGTCGTGAAGTTCTTGCTGAAAATCCCGGCTGGATTGAACCTAACGCAATTTATCCTCCCTGTATTGCGGCTATGAGAGAAGTAGTCGAATATAAAATGCAGCTGTTTAATGACATTGGCAAAGCATCTTTGTACAGATAATTGACCCTCTTAAGCGTCCCGTATTTTTATCGGGACGCTTTGTTTTTTTTCGACAAATAATTGACAAGACAAAGGAACTATTGTATAATCAATTTAACATAATATTATTTGCAAAAGTTCGGAATAACGACTGTATCCGACAATTTAATTTACAATGTGGAGATGATATTTGTGAAGATGAAAGTATTTCTATTAGGTTTGTTAACGATTCTATTGACCGTATCGGTGCTGAATGTGTCTGTTTTTGCTGACTCTCCTGAAAATTCTGTGGCAAAAATCACCTATACAGATGGCACAACTGAATATGCAGAGACTCTTGCGTCAGCGTTCGATAAAATTCCTTCGGGCGGAA
Organism: uncultured Eubacteriales bacterium; assembly: GCA_900551345.1. Taxonomy (GTDB): domain Bacteria; phylum Bacillota; class Clostridia; order Monoglobales; family UMGS1388; genus UMGS1388. Next base: position 77 of record URVP01000095.1, on the reverse strand, counting down.
CCGGAACAATTACTCTGTTGTCTGATGTAGATGTTGTAGATGAAATATATGTACACAACAAGCAGGTTATCCTTGAA
>URVP01000094.1 GCA_900551345.1 uncultured Eubacteriales bacterium | reverse complement strand
ATTGCAAAGTGTTGCCAGATGTTTGGCAGGGGAGGAGGTTATCTTTCCGCTGACTCCGCCCAATCCTTCCTGTATAAGCTGTTTAAGCGACCATCCAGCACAATATCCTGTAAGCATAGAAAGGTCGTGGATGTGTATGTCTGCGTTACGGTGTGCATTTGCTATTTCTTCGTCATATATTTCCGAAAGCCAGTAGTTTGCAGTGATTGCGCCCGAATTGCTCAGGATAAGTCCTCCTACCGAATAGGTAACGGTGGAATTTTCCTTAACACGCCAGTCGGTAACTTTAACGTAGCTGTCTACAACATCTTTATAGTCAAGAATAGTAGACTTCATGTTACGCAGCTTTTCACGCTGTTTACGATACAGAATGTATGCCTTTGCTACTTCTGCATATCCTGCTTGAACCAGTACATTTTCAACACTGTCCTGAATATCCTCTACGGCGATATGTCCGTCCTTGATTTTGGGAGCAAAATCTGCCGTTACTTTAAGTGCAATAAAATCAATTATGTTGTCGTTAAACTCAGTCTCCTGAGCTTCAAAAGCCAGCTTTATGGCCTCAGATATTTTGGAAATGTCAAAATCTACAATTTTGTTGTCTCTTTTTATAACATTATACATGTTTATATTTCCTCCCTTAACAGAAATCTTCTGTATTATACTACATATATATCCATATGTCAAGAGTGAAATACAATATATTGTGTTTTATTTGTGTTACAGATACAATATATTCCGTCTAAACGCCCCTTATATAAGCATTGGGAAGGTGCGTTCTTACAGCGTTTAGAAGCATTTTCATCTCTTCTTCATTGTATGGTATCATAGGATTTCCTATTAAATTATCCGATACTTTATACTGCTGCAAAAAATATTTACTGTCTCCTTGGAGCCATTCTCCGATTTTTTCTATATCGGTTTTAGTTTGCAGTTCTTTTGCAACAGTGGTTCTAAATTCATAGTCAACCGTGTGTTTTTTGAGAATGTTTACGGATTGTTCAATAAGGCTAATATCAAGATTTTCCACACCTGCGGTTGAGGCATATTTTTCTTTGCAGTTTTTTATGTCCATAGCTACATAATCTATAATGTTGTCTTGGATAAGTGATTCCAGTATGTGGGGAAAACTTCCGTTTGTGTCAAGCTTTACGGAGTAGCCCATGTTTTTGATTTCGCTTATAAAATTTTTAATATCCTTTTGCAGTAGTGGTTCACCGCCTGTTATGCATACGCCGTCAAGTATCCCCTTTCTTTTATTTAGAAAAGAAAATATCTCATCTACGCTTATGATTTCATTTTTATCAGGTTCAATTACCAGGGGTGCATTGTGACAAAAAGGACAGCGAAAATTACAGCCTGCCGTAAATATCGTGCAGGCTGTTTTTTCGGGATAGTCCAACAGTGTAAGTTTTTGAAGACCGTTTATAATCATTTTAAATCCTTTCCCGGTTTTATATGGTTTCTTTCTTAAGGTCTTTGGGTATGCTCTTTAAAGTTGTCATTAATTCTTCAAGGTGTTCTTTGTACACTCCGGCAGGGGTTGTGCCGTATTTTTTACAAATTGCAGCGGCATAACCTATAACTTCACCCATCATTCCGCCAGTTCTCATAACTCGTGCTGTTCCCAGTGCGTCATGGGAGACACTTACATTTCTGCCTGCCATAAACATGTTTTTAATGTTTCTTGAATATAGGCATCTATAGGGAATAAAATAGGGGCTGTCAAAGTGCTCGTGATAGTCTTTGGTTAGGAATCCGTCACCTTCATAAAATGCTCCGTAAAAACGCCTGTCCGGATAATGTACATCGAAATTCCATGTGGACGGAACACAGGCATCGTCATATTTTATACCTTTATATACTTCATTTTTTGTGAGTATAACATCACCGAATAAACGGCGGGACTCTCTTTTTCCGCCTATATATGCACAGAAACCTACTTTATAGTTCTCAAAGCTGCCGTCAACATTTTTAAGACAATCCACCGCACCGTACATTGCTCTTAAGTTAGTGTCGCGGGCATATTCTGCCTCCTGTATGGGATCGTGTTCGCATCCGCTTTCCCAGAACCAGGCACCCAGTGAAAATTCACCTGTATTGTTATATACATCTTTAACGCCTTCTCTGCCGGGAAAGTCGACTTTACTTAAATCTATTGCCCATGGACATCTTGGGAAGGTTTGTTTTTCTCCCATGTCTTTTATATGCCACATGTTTGTCATGCCCATGTGACCATTGGTGGTTACTTCAAAGTCTGCACCGGCAGCTGCACCCAGGGTAGAATCCCCTGTACAGTCGGTATACAAAGATGCTTTCATTCTTTTATATTTATTATTTAAAATGTCAAATACTTCAATTTCTTTTATTTCTCCGTTTTCTGCTATAGCGTCGGTAAGTATGTGATTTAAAAGGAGAGTAACATTCTTTTCATTTCTTAAAAGCTGCTCTTTATTTTCATCTTCATATAAATCTCCTGTGTTGCATGAGCCGTAATGACCCTTTCTTTTTTGCTCTGTTTCGTTAACGATGTTACCGATTCCCGGGAAGGGTTCAAAGTTTGTTTCACCGCCCAGCCATACACGCACTTCTGAACTGTTGTTTCCTCCGACAACGCTTCTGTCTTGTATAAGTGCTGTTTTAAGTCCTTGTCTTGCACAGGAAAGCGCACAGCATATTCCTGCAATTCCTCCGCCGGCAACTATCATGTCATATTCTTCTAAGTCTGCCGGTTTATCATTGTCAGTTAGTTGTTTGTAAAGCGAAACTATTTGGTCTGTATCCTGAGGGGGAGTATAACTTTCATCCTGCGTAAAGAGCAGAAGACCGCATCTTCCTTCAAATCCGGTGAGGTCATGCAGAGTAATTTCATTTTCAATTTTATCTATTTTTACTTCTCCGCCATATTCCCAACCCCATTTTTCTGATTTTGTGCCAAACGGTTCAGCGATTAGTTTACCTTCAATTCCCACTTGAAATTTTCCGGGAGCGTATTCAGGTTTCCAGGGTGCAACCCAATTATATGTATATACAAATAATTTGTAAGTTCCCTTAGAGGGGAATACCGCTTTGGTATGTGCGTCTGCAACAGGTTCTCCTATTCCGTGTGCAAGCAGATATGGTACGCCCATATTAACTGTAAATTCGGTGTCCAGCACCCATCCGCCATAGGAATCAAAATTTCCCATTCCAAGTATGAGTGAATTTTTTTTATTAATCATATATTTCCCTCTTTTCAAAATCTAAATGTATTGTAAATCTGAAAGATGTATATGTCAATATAAAAAAGAAAATTATTAAATAAATTTATTTACAAAAATTCAGCTGTATGCTAATATCTTTATGAGGTGAATTATATGAAAATGAAAGCTATAAAAACAGTAAAAAACACTGATTTTATTATGACTGAAACAAATTGCCCCGCATTTGAAATAAGTGAAATCGAACAGCCTGTAATAAATGTTGTTCCCGAAGTTGAATATCAGACCATAGACGGATTCGGCGGCGCTTTTACTGAGGCGGCGGCTGTTTCTCTTAGTAAAATCAGTCCCGAAAAAAGAAGCAAAATAATTAAAATGTATTTCGATAAAAAAGAGGGAATATGTTATAACTATTGCCGAACCCATATAAACAGCTGTGATTTTTCCGAAGGTAATTATACATATGTAGAGGAGGGTGATAATACACTTGCCACATTTTCTGTGGAGCATGAGAAACAGTATGTAATTCCCCTTATAAAAGATGCACTTAAATATAATAAGGATATTTTTATCTTCTCTTCTCCTTGGAGCCCTCCTGCTTATATGAAGGACACTAAAATGATGAACAAAGGAGGAAAACTTCTTAATGAGTATTATAATCTTTGGGCTGAATATTATGTAAAATATATACAAGCCTTTAAGAATGAAGGAATAAACATATCTGCAGTAACCGTTCAAAATGAACCTAAAGCTGTACAGAGTTGGGATTCTTGTGTATATACGGCAGAGGAAGAGCGGGATTTTGTAAAAAACTATTTAGGCGAAAAAATGAAAAAAATAGGCGTAAAAATCATGTTCTGGGATCATAACAAAGAACGGGTTATGGACCGTGCCTCAGTTATGCTGAATGACAAGGATGCGGCTTCATATATCGATGCGATTGCCGTTCACTGGTATTCGGGTAATCATTTTGAGCAGCTGGATATGTTTCATAAAATGTATCCCGATAAAAAGATTGTTTTCTCGGAAGGATGCTATGAATATAGTCTTGGAAAAATCGATACATGGTCGATAGGTGAAAAATATGCTTATGATATGATAGGCGATTTCAATAATTACTGTAATGCTTTTACTGATTGGAACATGGTTCTTGATGAAAAAGGCGGACCTAACCATGTGGGAAATTACTGCGATGCTCCGATTATGGTCGATACAAAAAATGATGATATATACATTCATAATTCATATTATTACATTGGCCATTTCAGCAAATATGTACAAAGAGGAGCAAAAAGAATAGGCTTCAGTAAATATACTGACGATATATCCGTTACGGCGTTCAAGAATCCGGACGGACGGATAGTTTTAATTGTTCTTAATACTCAGGATAAAGAACAAGAATACAATATACGCATTAACAATATGACCGCGCTTGTTAAAAGTGAGCCTCATTCCATAATCACATATATAATAGAATAATTGAGTTTCAATAAAACTGCAAAGCTGAAATTATAATTTGGTTTTGCAGTTTTATTCTATGTTGTTGATTGTGTGAGCATTCTCTTTTCTGTATTCTCCCGGAGTATATCCGTATGAATTTTTGAAAAGTTTTATAAAATAGTTGGTGTCTTCAAAGCCCACCCCGCGTGCAATGGAGTTTATGGAATATTCATTGTTTATAAGCATATCGGCTGCTTTTTCAAGGCGCACTTTATTTATATACTGCTTTATACTCATTCCTGTTACGGATTTAAAGTTGTGAGATATGTGAGAACGGCTGCAATTAAAATATGATGTGAATACCGACAGATTAAGGTTTCCCATATAAGCCATGTTTATATAATCTATTATCTTTTTACATAGTATTTTTTTGTCATCTGCCGGTCCCTGCAAAACTGCACTTCTTGAAAATTCAATTCTTAACAATTCTACCATGGAAGCTATCATATTAATTTCTTGCAGAGAAACCTCTATACTGTCTCTGTTGTCTATTGAGTAAAAGTACAATTTTTTCATCTTTTGAGGGTCGAGAGTAAATTTTTCAGATGTTCTGTTTATTCGTGATTCCGCCTGCTCATAATCGCATCTAAGTCTGCCTGCTGAAACAAATCCCATAAGTTTATCTTCATAAAATAATGGTACTATGTACATTTTTACTCCTGCATAACATGTCCCGTAAAAAGACTCTCCTTTTTTGCATTTTTCCATAACATCCAATTCTTTTTCAAGACAATATCGCAGTGCACTTTCGTTTGCTCTCACATATGTGCAGTATTTAGGATAATCTCCAAACACCGTTTTTATATTTTTTTTTGAACTATCAATAAAACCATCAAAATCATGTATTTTAATAAATAAATTGTTTTTGTCCGAAACTTGTTCTGCATATTTTACAAGAACCTGTACATGTTTATCAAACAAAACAATCCCTCCTTATATAATAAATATATCACAATAATTTGAAAATGCAATATTTTGCACTAAAATAATATCGATATGCATAAAAACAATATAATATTGGGCGAAAAGATATTGGCATTTGTGAAAGTAAGATAGATTGTACTACACAATAATTTAAAAAAACATAATTTTTGTGTATTTATGCACAAAAGTATAGTGACAATTTTTAATGATATATGGTAAAATTTAATTAAGTAATATAGAAGTTTGTGGATTTTTATGAAATCATGCGTTATGATTAAATTAATATAAAATATTTATAATTATAAAGGGAGAGAGGAAAATGAGAAAATTATCAGCACTGCTGATAGCGGCTATT
>URVP01000093.1 GCA_900551345.1 uncultured Eubacteriales bacterium | reverse complement strand
TATTGAGCCTCCTCCTCCGGTGACCATAACAACTGCGTCTCGTATATACCCAAAGTCCTCTTTTTCATTAATTTTAATTTCCTCTCGACCCAAAAGGTCATCAATTTTAACATCACGAATATTACGCTTAATATTGCTGCTTAGAACCGAATCAAATTCTGGCATAATTTTAAGCCTACATTTTGTTTCAGTGCAAATATTTAAAATTTTCTGTGATTCTATTTTAGGTGCAGAAGGTATTGCAATTATTATTTCGTTTATTTTATATTTTTTTACTGCACTGACAATATTATTCCTATCTCCCACCACCGGAACTCCATGAATTTTTTTGCCATGAAGTATGGAATTATCATCAATAATCGCCACGGGTACACCGTCAATTGAATTATTGTTTATATACTCTTTAACTATCATTGCACCGGCATCACCCGCACCTATAATCATAATTCGGTTGTCCTGTTCGGGCTTATTGATATAGCGCTTCAATTTGTCTATGCTAAATTTATAACATAAATATACAGCACATTTCAAAGAGAGAAGAAAAAAGAAAAATAACAGTATATAAAAGTGAACGGCAATCTTAAATAAAGGCGAGCTAAGTAACGCTGAACCTAAAACAGTACCTACCACAGTGGCTGCAAACAGCGCCAACAAGTCACCGGCACCTGCAAAACGCCACATAGAATTATAAATACCAAATAAATAATATGTAAGCACACAAACTATGGTAAACACTGTACACTCAATCAAAAGACTTCCAAAGGCATTTTGATCCAAAGGAATATTTTGAATGTAATGGGAATACAAAGCTTTGGATAATATTAATGCAAAATTAATGATCACCATATCCAAAAGAACCTGAAGGGTAAAGGCAACAGGGTTCTTTTTCACTATTTTTTTTAACATAAATTCTCCTCTCCCGCATTTTAATGAGCACGGCTTGTCTATTTTACTGACGCACTGCTATTACCTGCCCATACATCCCCATTTTATTAATAACTCAACTGTACATGTTTGGAATAACACAAAATCCATCATATTGTGATATTCAAAAGATGGATTTTGTAAGCATGATTTATAAAATTGTCATTTTCCGATGGTATTACATGTATAGTTGTGTAATCAAGTACATAATTAAGCCTTTTACTAATGGCAAAACAAACTTAATAAAGAAAGGCACAACCCCTTAAAACAATTATCCTGCTAAAATTAATAGTTCCAGGGAAAAACACCTTTGTTACGAAGCTCGTCCTTAAAATCGCCCATAATGCTTACATTGTAAGGAGCAATAAGGAAAATCCCCGTTGAGATTTTCTGAATATTGCCATCGAGAGCATAAACAGAACCGCTCAAGAAGTCTATGATTCTTCTTGAAATCTCTTTATCAACACTTTCAAGATTTACAACGCACGGTTTCTTTGATTTAAGATGGTCAGCGATGTCTCTTGCGTCTTCAAAGGTTTCAGGAGCGATAACGACAACATTAAGACGGGTTGTTGTATTAATATTCACTACTTTTCCCCTTTTGTTTGCCCTGCCGTATTCCGGCTCCTGCTCAGGCTGAGGCTCAAGAAACTCCTTTTCGTCGTCATGATCAACCTCGAAACCCAGTGAACCCATTACTTTTTCAACAAATCCTGCCATTTTTTATATCCTCCTCATGGATAAGTTTTATGTATCGTTTTAAAAATTTTATAATACAGAAAGCTAAAAGTTTAAACTTATAAGCCGTCTGCTTTATAACTCAATTAATGCCGCCGTAATCTCTTTCTCCGAAAATTACTCGTCCCAAACGCACCATCGTAGCACCTTCTTCAATTGCAATGGGGTAGTCAGCAGACATACCCATAGAAAGATGCTGCATATTTACACCCGGTATGTTTTGTGCTTTAATGTCCTCAAACAAAAACTTACAGTCTCTAAACAACTTTCTGGTACTTTGAGGATTATCATATATAGGCGGTATAGTCATTATACCACAAACCTCAATATTATTCAAGATTGAAATTTTATTTATTAAATCACTGCATAAATCGGGGGCTATTCCAAATTTTGATTCTTCTCCCACCATACTTACCTGAACAAGTATCTTTTGCCGTTTATCTATTAATTTTGCACGCTTGTCTATTTCCTGTGCTAATTCATAGGAGTCAACAGAATGAATCATATGTACTTTATCAACAATATATTTTACCTTGTTTTTCTGAAGATGCCCTATAAGATGCCAGCGAACTCCGGGAATTTGATCGTACTTTTCCAATAATTCCTGAACTCTGTTTTCCCCCAAATCGCATATTCCACATTTAGTTGCAGGGATAATATGTTCTGCCGGAAAAGTCTTGCTTACGCCAATAAGAGTAATGTCCTGTTCAGACCTTCCGCTCTTTTGGGCTGCTTGTCTGATTTTTAATCTTATTTCATTGATCCTTTCTTCTATCATAGCCTACGCCCATCCTGTAAGTTTTTTCCGCTTATTATAACTTCATCGTAAAGCATAACACCTGATGAATCCGTTGATTCTTTTATTATAACGCTGGTGTCGCCTGCATATAGAACCTCAGTTTCTTTAAAAAGCATTACTCCGTCACGCAACACATACACGCCCGTTTTTTTATTGTTGTTCATATGAATAGCAGATTTTGGTACCTTAAGTCCTGAATATGTACCCAACACGATTTCTGTTGTGGTTTTACGAAGCCGGTATATTGACTCTTCATATCTGTTACAGCTTAAAACCAAAACCGTTCTGCCATCGGAAGATTTGTTAAGTGCACATACAGTGGCCGGAAGCAGGTCATTGGAAATATCGGTAAAACGAATATTGACAGTGCTGTTCAAACGAAGATCCATAACATCGTTATTGCTAACCTGAGCTGCATAGTACCATTCAAAATTATCAAATATTTTAGCAACCGGCTTGCCCGCTTCTACTTTGTTATCATATGAAACAGGGCTTTTGTCATCGGCACGGTCAAGTACATCTGCCGTAATCTTTGATATGTCCGTTGTATCGAAAAAATCTTCATATCCGTCAATCTGAGTTGAAAATATGCCCGAAATGGGAGCTGTAATAGGACTGCTTGAGCCTTGAAGAGACTGCTCAAGCGCTTCTTTTTCTTTCACAAGACTGTCATATGTAGTATCTTCGCCCTCTTCCTTGTACCGGTCAAGAACTCTTACAAGCTGCTGTTTTTCAGAAAGTGCTTTTTCCATATTGCCGTCCTTCATAGATGATACAATGTTTTTTACAAACGCTCGTGTCTGATATTCAACCGAGTAGGTATCATCTGTTTTAAACTCACCTTGCTGCATATCGTCTCCGTATGCAAGCAACTGTTCATTTATTGAATTCAGTTTAATCTGTAGTTGCTCATCCTCGACTCCATTATACACCCTTGCTACAACAGAATCCTTTGAAACCCGCTCGCCTTCACTGGCCTGACAGCTAAGTGTGCCTCCGGCAGGTGCTTCTAAAACTGTTTCATCTCTGATAACATAACCTGTTGCAGTTATAACATCTTCGATATTTCCGGATCGAGCCATACTGGTTTTCGGGTCGTCGGAATACAGGTAAAACAAACACCTCAAAACAAGTATTATAATTACCGCTGTGATTATAATCGTCAGCGTTTTACCCTTGGCATGATTTTTTCTTCTGTGTTTTTCTTTAGTATGTTTTCTGCTCATAATCTGTTATTTACACAACCGTTCCTATCAGACAGAGGCCTTGTCCGAAATCACTGTTCATTATCGCTGTTTTGCACATTAAGGTTAATTCTTTTGGACGGAACGATGGTGGAAATGGCATGTTTGTATACAAGCTGCTGTCTTTCCTCACTTTCCAGCACAACCGTATAGCTGTCAAAACCCTTTACTATTCCCTTGAACTGAAAACCATTAACAAGATAAATGGTAACCGTTGTATGTTCCTTTCTGGATTGATTCAAAAAAAGGTCCTGTAGATTAACCATAATTATACCCCTCTCTTTAATGCAAATTTAACCAAATAAATAGATTATAGTTGCATCTTGATATAAGTATATCACAATTTATTTAAATTTTCCACATATTTATAACAAAATTCAGACATTTTTTCAAGATTGTCATATTTTACATAAATTATTCTTGAGTTGCGTCTGAACCATGTCATCTGACGCTTGGCATAATTGCGTGTTCTTTTCTTTATCATATCGATAGCATCACTCAAAGTTGTCTTCCCCGATATATATTCTGCAATTTCCTTGTATCCTATACCCTGCATGGCAGTATTTTCCTGAGTAACACCCATATTAAGGAGGTTTTCCACCTCTTTTACCAATCCTTTTTCGAGCATTAAATCGACACGCCTGTTAATGCGGTCATACAGCGTCTCTCTATCCATATCTATGGCAAACCATGTACCGTCGTATGGTGATGAATTCATTCTGGAAAGCTTGTTTTGCTCTGTTTTGGTCCTGCCTGTACATTTATATATTTCAAGGGCACGGATGATGCGTTTTTCGTCATTTTCGGAAATTCGCTCCGCTTCATCTGCATCTATATATTTAAGCATATCATGAAGATATTTTGTGCCGAAATCGGTCGAAAGTTTTTTTAATTGTTTTCGATACTCTTCGTCCGGCTGTGAATTATCCAAAGAAACATTGTCAATAAGTGTGTCAATATAGAGACCTGTGCCTCCCACAACCATCGGAATGTGGCCTCTGCCGGTGATGTCATCAATGGCAGCTTTGGCGTTTACTATATAATCAGCAAGTGAAAAATTGTCTCGGGGATCGACAAATCCGAAAAGATGATGCTTAACACCGCAGCGTTCTTCTTCGTCGGGTTTTGCTGAGCCGATGTCCATATATTTATATATCTGCATTGAATCGGCACAGATAATTTCTCCGTTAATCCTTTTAGCCAGTTCTATTGAAAGAGCTGTTTTTCCGCTAGCTGTAGGACCGGCCACAATTACAACGGGTATCATATCATAACTCCTTTTGTTCAGACTCTGCCGAACATCTTTTCGATTTCATATTTTGAAAGTTCAATGCTTACCGGTCTGCCATGGGGGCATGTATTAACATCTTTTACCGAAAATACCCAATCCGCAAGCTTTTCCATCTCCGCATCAGTCAGCCGCCTGTTCGCCTTAATTGCACTTTTGCAGGCGATTGTATAAATTGCTCTGTCCTGGATATAGGCTCTGACTTGTTTTTTGCCTGTCATTATGTTTTCCGCAATTTCACAGATTATGTCCTTTATCAATGCAGTGTCAAGAGATATTGGTGCTTGGCGGACCGCTACCGAATCATTGCCGAAATCATCTATTTCAAAGCCTAACTCTTCAAATAAATCCATATTGTCCAAAACCGCTCTGAATTCCACCGGAGTTAGCTTTACAATGGCAGGAACAAGCATTACTTGTCCATTTATTTTAAGATTTTTTAGTTCTTCATATTTTTGTCGTTCGTGAGCTGCGTGCTGATCTATTAAAATAAAACCTGAACCCCGCTCTATAAGTATATATGTATCGAAAAGCTGACCGATAATTCTGTAATCCTCTGACACCTCCCGAACTTGCTCCTCGGTTAGCTTAGGGAGCTCTTGTTGCTGATATAAATTAGGCTCAGAAGGAGAAGAAAAACTAAGATCTTCTTTCTCTGAATAAGGCGAAACAGGAGGACGCTCTATCTCCAAAACACATTCTTGGTTATTTACACATTGGTTATTATTATCTAAAGCTTTCTGTCTACTATCCGAATCATCCATAAACACCTCATGTATTTCCCTGATAATTCTTTCTGTTTCATCTCTGCTTTTCATTTCAAAAACAGGCTTTTCTATTTTATTTATATGGGCATGACCTTCAACCGAAATAAGTGGGGGCGCTTTAATCTCTTGAACTTCACGGTTTTTCTCCGGAGCAGACACCCGCACCGGGCCACCCTCACTGACAGCTGCACTTACAGCAGAGTAAACAGCCATATAAAC
>URVP01000092.1 GCA_900551345.1 uncultured Eubacteriales bacterium | reverse complement strand
GTTGATGTTGCAGAAATGCTTTCCGGCGAATACGAATTATCGGTATTTTGTTCTACTTTTGCACCGCAGTTTCCGCAAAAGGATGCACCGCTGTCGATTTTATTTCCACAGTTGGGGCAAAACATGAAATCTACCTCCCTCTTTATTAAATTTTATTGCAAATTTACCAATAAAATTTATAATAATTATATCAATTGTGAGGATGTTTGTCAATATTCTCATGTCATTATATGTAGAAATTTGCTTGCTTTTAGTATAATCTTGTCCGTTTTTCTCTTTTGCCTTATTTTTCTTGACTAACATTATTGTCAGTGATACAATTTCCTCAATAGGAGGGATGTTTTGATGGGGTTTGAACCAAATTATAAAAATATTACTGACGCTGCTTTTAATCGTTCGGTGAACACTTTTCCGTTGTACGATCACTGTTTTGATGATGGCATTATAGGAAGTGTCCTTAATGTAGATATGAAGGCTCTTGCATCAAGCAGTAGTCCTGCTGACAGAAAGGAATATTTCAGACAATATACGCTATTCCATAAACAAATGGGGTACGACACCGTTGTTTATGAAGTGTGTGCAGGTGGATATATGCCCGGAAGCGGCGCTTTGGGCGGACATAAACCGGGTGTTATTAAAACACACGAAGATTTTGAGAAATACCCTTGGGATGAGATTCCGGATATATATTTTAAAAATGCGTCCGAAAATTTCAGACTTCTCGGCGAAGTAATGCCTGATGGCATGAAAGCCGTGGGAGGTGTTGGAAATGGAATTTTTGAGTGTGTTCAGGATGTGGTAGGGTATATGGATTTGTGTTATATGAAAGAGGATGACCCCGACCTATATTGTGCCATGTTTAAAAAGGTTGGCGATATGCTTATTAATATATGGAGCCGCTTTTTAAAAGAGTTTGGAGATACTTTTTGCATGTGCAGATTTGGAGATGATTTGGGGTTTAAAAGCGAAACACTTATTTCCCATGAGGATATAAAAACATTAATTCTTCCCCAGTATAAACGAATTGTGGATCTCGTACACAGTTATAATAAGCCATTCCTTCTTCATTCATGCGGTCAGCTTTTCGGCGTAATGGATGATATTATAAGCATGACGGGTATAGATGCCAAGCATTCCAATGAAGATGTCATAGCGCCTTTTTCAAAATGGGTTGAGCTCTATGGTGAAAAAATAGGAAATTTCGGAGGCATAGATACCGATGTTATATGCAGTGATGATGAAAAATATGTTAGAGAGTATACTTTAGATGTTCTTCGCTCAGTTGACGGAAAAAAAGGGTTAGCAATCGGTACAGGTAATTCGGTTCCGGGATATGTTTCTCCTGCCGGATATCTTGCCATGAATGAGGCTATTAGAGAATATAGAGGAAGATAATATATTTTTATTAATAATATAAAACTTGATGTTTTATTGCAATTAAGAAATGAAGTGTGGATTTATGGGAACAGGAATTATTGTATGCGGATTAAACGGTGTTGGGAAAAGTACATTGGGAAAGGCTCTTGCTGACAAACTAAATTTTCATTTTATAGATAATGAGGATTTGTACTTTTCTTCTATGGACAATCAGTATCCATATGATTTTCCCCGTTCCAAAAACGAAGCTAAGCAGATTTTATTAAGTGAGATTGATGCTTATGAAAATTTTGTGTTAGCTGCGGTAAAGGGAGATTACGGAGCAGAGGTATACCCATTTTTTCAATACGCTGTGTTGATCGAAACCGCTAAAGAAGTTCGGATTCAGCGAGTTAAAAATCGTTCTTATCAAAAATTTGGTAATAGAATCTTACCGGGTGGAGATTTGTATGAAAAAGAGAAAAGATTTTTAGATTTCATAGAATTCAGGAATGAGAATACCGTTGAAGAATGGGTGCAGTCCTTAACATGTCCTGTCATACGAATTGACGGAACAAAAAAGCTTGAAGAAAACATAAAGCGGATTATTAATAATTTTCAACTTACTTAAAATCGAAACAATTATAAATATAACATTTATTTCGTAACTTGTTGTGTCGAACAAGATTTTACATGTGTTAAAAATGAAATATAAATCCTGTTAAAAGCTCTTTTGTCAATCCGAAATATGATAAAATACCCTCCTAAGCGTTCGCCTTTGGAGGGTATAATATTAAGCTCAATCTTTTTATTTTTTATCAGCGAAAACAGCTTTGCGTATTGCATATGCCGGGATGGATGCGCAAACAGCCTTTATTATATCAAAGCCTATAAAGGGTATTACGCAAACGGACATGGCATATGCTAAGTCAGCTTTTGTAATAAACAGAAATTGAATTGTTCCGAACAGGTAGCAAAGTGCCAATCCGAATATATTGCATAAAATGCTGATAATAATGTTTGCTAACTTTCCAAGTTTAAATTCTCTTGCTCCAAGACCGGATGCGAATGCCAAAAATACATATCCGATAATGTATCCGCCCGTAGGACCCGTAAGTACCGAAATACCTCCCTTGAATCCGGCAAACACAGGTATTCCCACCGCACCGATAAGTATGTATACAATGGTGGACAGCATCCCTTTTCGTACTCCCAGTGTTGAACATGCAAGCATTATTCCAAACGGTGCAAGCGTTACCGGAATTACCCCTATGGGGATATTAATAACTGAGCATATACATATAATTGCTGCAAAAATACCACACAATACCATGTCTTTCGTAGTAATTTTTATATTGGTCATTTTATCAATTCCCTCCAAACATTATAAATAATTATACCACAAACTGTTAAATAAAGTCAATTATAATGTCCTAATTTGCATTTTTCTTCATATTATGATAAAATAAGTCCGCTATTTTCAATAATGCATAAGAAAGGAATAATATATGATAAAGAAGACTAGTGTTGTTATACTTATAGTACTTTTGATTATGTCTGTTTCAGTCTTAGCGCAGCCGGACAATGCAGAAGGCTATGATATACCGGTTGATATAAAGATTAACGGTATTCATCTTAAAACTCCCGCTGTGTCAATTATACAAGACGGAAGCGTATATGTTCCCGTAAGAGCTCTTTGTGAAGCTTTGGGAGCTCAAGTTATATGGGACGAAAAAACAGAAACAGCAAGCATAATCAAAGGCGATATATCTATGGTATTTTCCGACGATACAACTAATTTACAGGCTTATCGTTCTATTATGTACAACGATTGCCTTTTTGCTCCCGTAAGGCTTATTGCCGAATCTTTTGGCCTTACTGTGGAATGGGATCAAACGCTTTATAATGTGCTGATTACTGCTGACAATATACAAATTCCAACGGAATTTGTTGATACAGCTGCATATTGCGATGATGATGTAATTCTCCTTGCCAAGCTTATATATGCAGAGGTGGGCAGTGGTTCGTTTAACGAGATGTTGGGCATAGGAGGCGTGGTTATGAACCGTATCCGCTCTGTGCATTATCCTTCAACAATCAGCGGTGTTATATACGACACAAATTGGTCTGTACAGTTCCCTCCTGCATTTGAGGAGGACTTTCATCGTCAGCCGTCGGGTATGGCTATCATAGCAGCCAAATGTGTTATGCATGGTGTAAATATAGTAGGAGGAAGTACAGGCTTCGGCATTGCAGATGATACCGATTCATGGATTTCTCAAAATATGGATTTAGTATGTACATATGGAAATATTAGCTTTTATGAATGATTGCTCGTAGAAGATAATAAAATTCTTTCTCATTAATTGTTCATTTCATTACACCCTAGTAAAATAGGCTTAAAAAGTGTGTCTGTTTAAACAGACACACTTTTTTGTTTTATAATAAAAATACCCCCATAAATTATGAATTTATAATTAACAGTAACCAAAACAAAACTATTAATAATTACGATAGACAATGAACACCGGGCTATGAAAAATGAATAATGCCCCGTGCCCCATGAGCTGCGAACCTCCAACCAAAAGCGATACGCTATGCCCAATCGATTATTAAAAACAAACCATAAACCACGAACAACAAACCACGAACAACAAACAACAAACTACAAACAACGAACTGCGAACTACACACAAAAAAACGGCGTTTCTCAACGCCGTTTTTTATTTAAAGCATTAACACTGTGCAAAGGAGTTATGCTTTTGTTTTATTCAGCTGTTTCTACTGGGGCTGGAATAGTTATAATCGGAAGGCCGATATCATATATTTCTTTACGATGATTTGGATTAGTTGAAACAGGGATTATTTCCTCAAAGTTGTAGTAATACCGCGTGTTATTTCCAACTTTTACCCCTTCGGGAGTGTAGGTTGTTCGCCATAAGAATACTTTGAAATAATCGCCGGCTGCAAAATCAAAATTCACATCTTTTTTAAATGCAACAGAAAAATCTTGATATTCTTTTGGCTTTTTTTCGCTGATGCGGAAAGGCCTTGTCTGATATGTTGTTTCATCCGGAGTAGCTGTTCGTATGGTTTTAAGCATACCGTCTTTATCGTATTGTGCAACTGTTATAGCAACCATGCCATCCTCTGGTGAAACACTCGCATTAAAGAATACTCGTGTAGTTATTTTAAAATCTGTTGCATTTTGCCAATCTTCGTATGTCAAATTTTGAATACTTAAATTAGCCTTACCTTCGCTATCTTTTATACCAGTCGGCTTCTCCGCTAATGAACCATCCGCATTGGTCTTATAATAGCTTACATACAATCTGTAAGGGCTTGTGTTTATAGGAGCAGAAGCAACGGTGTTGTTTAATTCTACTACATCACGCACATAACCGACAAATGGATAGTAGGTTGTAGTAACGCCGTTTTGCTTAATCTCGCGAACAGCTTTAAGCAGTTTGCCCTTCATTGATACAGGAACATCTATTGATGCACCTTCTAACAGAAGAACAGGCTCATCGGGATTTGAATAATCATACCATCCCTCGGAAATAACCTCACAGCCTTCGGGAATCGGATCCATAGTCATTGTATATGGCGTATGTGTAGTTGATATTACTGCATCAGCTGTATAATTTTTTTCTGCAAGTTTTTCACCGTTATAATTAACTAAAGGTGTGGAATATGAGTTTACTGCAGAAGCCTTATATATTTTGAAATTTTTGTAATTTAAATAAAAAGCACTGCCGGCATTATCACCTAAGCGAGAATACAGTGTGTCTAATGTTGTAAAGTGATTATCAACTCTTAGTGAAGCATCCCAGTATGATGGGTTAAATGACGGTTGTTCAGTAAAGTTCCCCTCGTCAATACCAAACCATCTTTCACGGATTAAAAGTGTTCCGTCTGCTCTCGGTGAAAGCTGCATAACGACTTTATACCATTGGCTTCTATATTTACCATAATCATTTTTGTTGTTTTCGGTTATATAGTCATTATAACTAGTAGTACCGGATTTCAGCTTCTGTAATCTTAATGTTAAACTTTCCGGAGCATTCTTTGCTGCAATGTGAGACGTTATTCTGTAATCGGGATTTTGAGAATCGGATAAAGCAAAAGAGCAACCCAAATTACCGGTTCCGGCTTGGAATTTTTTATCATAAACTATGTAGTAATCACCGGGAGTTGACAAATCAATACCTTTTTTTAAACCTAAAGTATAATCAGCATTTTTTTGCTTTGGAATTGATAATTCTAAACCACTTTGTGTAACCCTTAAGTAATTATATGTCCCGTTAATTGTTACATTGCTAAGATCAAATAAGTCGCTTTCGTATTCAGAAGCCTCTACATAATCCGTAAAGGTTCCGTCTCCGTTATCAACGGGCTGTTTTATAAAGCTTTCCTCACCGATCAATTCCCATGAATCCGGAACGGTTATTGCATAGGGATCGGTTTCTTCTGCACTTGTTATTGCCGGAACAAAAACAAGCCCTGTCATCATTATGCTGACAGTTAAAACCATGGCTAATAATTTTCTCATAATATACCTCCATTGTATAAATTCATTACTTATATAATATATTACAAATTGATTTCATGCAATGTATTATACACATTAATAT
>URVP01000091.1 GCA_900551345.1 uncultured Eubacteriales bacterium | reverse complement strand
GGATAGCGTCATCATTACCCGGAATTACATAATCAAGCTCTTCCGGATCGCAGTTTGTATCACAGATACCGATAAGCGGAATACCTAATGTATGAGCTTCCTGTACGCAGATTCTCTCTTTTTTCGGGTCAACGATGAAGATAGCGTCCGGAAGACGTTTCATCTCTTTGATACCGCCAAGATACTTTTCAAGCTTTTCTTTTTCGGCAACAAGGTTAAGAACTTCCTTCTTGGGAAGAAGATCGAAAGTACCATCTGTTTCCATCTTCTCAAGCTGATACAGTCTGTTAATTCTCTTCTGTATTGTCTTAAAGTTGGTAAGCATACCTCCGAGCCATCTTGCATTTACAAAGTACATGCCTACTCTCTGCGCTTCTTCGATAATTGCTTCCTGAGCCTGCTTCTTTGTACCTACAAAAAGAATTGACTGGCCGCTTGCAGCAATATCTCTTACGAAAGAATATGCTTCCTCAATTTTTTTAACTGTTTTCTGGAGATCGATAATATAGATACCGTTTCTCTCTGTAAAGATGTATTCCGCCATTTTGGGGTTCCATCTTCTTGTCTGATGTCCGAAATGAACACCTGCTTCTAAAAGCTGTTTCATTGAAATAACTGACATACTGCACCTCCGTAATTTGTTTATACCTCCACCGTCATCATCGCACAACAGGAACATTCCCTGCGTACATCGCAGCCGGAACGACAGCCTGAAGCTCCGCACGGTGTGCGTATTTTATTGTAGCTATGTCATTAGCCATAATAGTTTACCATAAACAAAATAAAAATGCAAGTGTTTTTTCCAATTTATTTAATATTTTCTATAAAGTATTGATAATAATACATTATATATGCTAAAATAACCTCATAAAAGAATAGATATACAGAAAGGATAGTTAATTATGGCAGAACTTCGATATAATCCACTGACAAAAGACTGGGTAATGATAGCATCTCACAGACAAAACCGGCCTCAGATGCCAAAGGGCTGGTGTCCATTTTGTCCCGGTTCAGGCAAGGTGCCGGACAATTATGATGTTTATGAATATGATAATGACTTCCCCGCTCTTTCACAAAATCCCCCAAAGCCGGATGAACTGCAAACCAATTTTTATAAAACCGCTCCTTCTTATGGAAAATGTGAAGTTATTCTATATTCACCCGAACATACAAAAACACTCCCCGAGCTTTCCGAAAATCATGTACGAAAACTTGTGAACCTGTGGGTTGAGCGTTTTTGTGAGATAAAAAAAGACGAAAAGATTAAATATGTTTTTATTTTTGAGAACAGAGGAGAAGTTGTAGGAGTAACCATGCCCCACCCTCACGGTCAGATTTACGGTTATCCGTTTATTCCGAAAAAGCTTGAACTCGAGTGTGCATCCGCAAAGGAACATATGGAAAAAACAGGAAGATGCATCTTCTGTGATATGCTGGCTGATGAGGTTAACTCAGGCGATAGAATTATTATAGAAAATGACGACTTTTATGCTTTTCTTCCTTTTTACTCCGAATATCCATACGGAATGTATATAATGAGCAAAAATCACAAAAGTACAATAGATAAGTTTACAGACAGAGAAAAAGATAATCTAGCCAAAATAGTTAGAGAAACAGCCGGCACTCTTGACAGCCTTTTCGGCTATACTTTCCCATACATGATGTGCATGCATAACGCACCGGTAAACAGCGGAAATATGGATGATATATTCCACTTTCATATTGAATTCTTCCCCCCCATGCGCTCAGCAGACAAGCAAAAATTTAACGCTTCTAGCGAAACGGGAGAATGGGCTCACTGCAACCCCACCGCGCCTGAAGAAAAAGCAAAGGAACTGAGGGAAGCATACAAAAAATTTATGAATAAATAATGCGGAGGATAAAAACATGATAGCGGATTTAAAGAAAAAATTTATTGAGATATACGGCAGCGACACAGAAGAGCTGAGAGTATTTGCTTCGCCGGGCAGAGTAAACCTTATAGGGGAACATACCGATTATAACGGCGGATATGTTTTTCCGGCAGCTCTGACGATGAAAACAACAATAATTGCCAGGAAAAGAGCAGACCGACTTATACATCTTGCTGCTACAGACCTGCCTGACAGAGTAGAAATTGATCCTTATAAAATTGATTGCTATAAAAATTTAAAATGGGGAAACTATCAGGCCGGCATCATCAGCGAGATGATAAAAGACGGATATGAAATTATCGGCTGTGATTTACTGTTTGACGACACTACACCCCACGGAGGAGGGCTTTCGTCATCGGCAGCAATTGAAGTGGCAACAGCACTCACCTTTGCCGTATTTTCCAATGAAGCAAAAGGAATAGACAAGCCCGTGGATATGATAGAAATGGCAAAAATCGGACAACGTGCGGAAAATAACTATGTAGGCGTTAATTGCGGAATAATGGACCAATTTGCTTCGGCAATGGGGAAAAAGGATATGGTTATTTTCCTTGACTGCAAAGACTTAAGCTACCGTCTTGTTCCGCTTAAAATGGATGGCTGCAAAATAGTTATTTCAAATACCAACAAAAAGAGAAGTCTTGCAGACTCAAAATATAACGAAAGAAGAGCTGAATGTGACTTGGCACTTGAAATATTAAAATCTAATCTTCCGGATAAAAATTATCTTGGAGAAATTACTGTTGAAGAATTTGAAGCTAACAAAAACATTATACAGGATGAAACGATAAAAAAGCGTGCTCAGCATGTTATATACGAATGTGACAGAGTGCTTCGTTCAATAGAGGCACTTGAAAAAAATGACATAAATACCTTCGGAAAACTTATGATAGCATCCCACAATTCTCTTCGCGACCTTTACGAAGTTACCGGAACGGAACTTGATACTCTTGTCGAAGCTGCTTTGGAAATCCCCGGCACAATTGGTTCAAGAATGACCGGTGCAGGTTTTGGCGGCTGTACAGTAAGCATTGTCAAAAACGATGCTGTAGACGAATTCAAAGAAAAGGTAGGAAAAACTTATCTGGAGAAAATCGGTTATGCCCCCTCCTTTTATGTATCGGAAATTGGAAACGGCGGTATGGAAATAAAATAAATAAAAACTGCAAAAGAGCATATTTGGAATAAACTCATAATAATACCCAAATATGCTCTGATTTTATATCATTTCGATTATATTTATCAATTAATTTTTTAACTATAAATTATTTATTCTGATAACGCTGGCGTATTGCCTCACGATTTGTGCGAACTTCATCAAGAGTATTTTCTATCATCTTTTCAACTTCAGCAAGTTTGCCTTCAATATAAGAATTCGTTGCTGCTTTAAGTTCCTTTGAACGCTTTATTGAAAGTGCTTCAATTTCATTTGCCTTTTCATAAGATTTTTTTGTTATCTCATGGTCATTAATCATAGAAATAATCTTATCCTCAGCCTCTTTTATGGTTTGAGATGCTTCTCTCTGTGCTTCGGACAAGATACGCTGACGCTCGTCTTTAACCCATTTTGCCTGCTTTAAGTCATCGGGCAACTTAAGACGAACCTCCTGTATTATATCAAGAAGTTCCTCCTTGTCCAAAAGGCATTTACCCGTAATAGGGATAACAACAGCTTTTTCTATAATATCTTCTAAATTTTCAATAAGCTCTAATGTATCCATATTCAGAATTCACTCCTTGTATTAATAAAGTTTTTTTGATATTTCCTCTTCTATTGCCGCCGGGACGAACTGAGAAATTTTTCCGCCGTTTCGAGCAATCTCTTTTACGAGACTGGAACTTAAGAAAGAATTATCAGTAGTGGTTGTCATGAAAAGCGTTTCAATATTATGATTAAGCCCTCTGTTTGCCAATGCCATCTGAAATTCATATTCAAAATCCGACATGGCACGGAGTCCTTTTATAATAACCCTTGCTCCGACCTGCTCTGCAATATTAACCAAAAGCCCATCGAAGGAAATTATTTCTATATTTTCGATATCTTTAGTTGCTTTTTTTAAAAGCCGGGTTCTTTCTTCTACGGAAAAGAGAGGCTTTTTCTGACTGTTTTTAAGAACTGCCACATACAGTTTATCAAACAGCGCCGCGCTCCTGGTTATTATGTCCAGATGACCATTTGTACAAGGGTCAAAGCTGCCGGGATATATAGCAATATTATTCATCATTGCAGACCTCCAGAAAGACAAGTTTTGTAATTCCGTATACAGCTTCTTTTCTCACCTTAAAACCACTTGTATCAAATAGCTTGTCCTTCGTAGTTTCGCATACAATAATCCCGCCATTTGCAAGAAGCTCTTTTCGCTGTATTTCAACAAGACATTGATGTATAATCAGATGCATATGGGGGATCCAAAAATATTATGTCATACTTATTATTGTCGCCCCTAATAAGATCACGGAAATCACCGCATACTACTTTTGATTTTGAAACAAAATCAATCTTTGATATATTTGCATTAAGAACTTTTACAGCCGCAGGATTATTATCTGCAAAACATACATAATCAGCACCTCTCGAAAGAGCTTCCAGACCTAATGCACCAGACCCAGCAAACAAATCAAGAACCCTTGAACCTCGTATTTCCCACTGGATGATGTTGAAAAGAGATTCCTTAACCCGATCTGTGGTAGGGCGAGTATCATCGCCGGGAAGAGCCATAAGCTTAGCCCCTCGTTTTACTCCCGAAATAATCCGCATTATATTCTCCTAAAAATTAAGCTGTAAAATTTTTTTATTAAAGGAATAATTCACTTTATTTAATGCAATAATAACTATGTACACTGAATTAAATTCCCCTAAAATCTTTTTTCCGCATTGTCGGAAAGGCCATTGACACTTTGTGCCAATGGATTTTTTTTGCAAGAGCATACTATAATATACTTTAAATCTTACCATTTGCCGAGCTTTTTGTCAATGGTAACAATTATTACATTATTATTAAATATTGAATTATGTAAAACAAAATTCTTTGTAAAACAACGATTTCGCTGCTTATTATACACAATCTGACAAATATCCATTAGAGATACAATTTGCTGATTAAATATAAAATGCATTTAGTTTACATAAATTTAACACATCTTTGCTTTATAATTAATACTAATTATGTATAATAATAATTGATTAAAAATAATAAATGTTTTCATGTAAGTTTTGGAGGAAATATGACATACGCAATAATAGATATAGGTTCAAACTCAATGAGGCTTACTGTTTATGAAGCGGAAAATAGAAATTTTAAAATTTTATTTAAGGAGAAAATAATGGCAGGACTTGCCGGCTATGTGGAAAACGGACTGCTGAGTCAGGAGGGTATAACACGGGCTTGCACTGCTCTGTTGGAATTTAAAAATACTTTGGAACTGTTGAATATAACTGAAAAAATATTTATATTTGCTACCGCCTCCCTGAGAAATGTTATTAATACAGATGAGGCAGTTGCGAAAATTACCGCACTTACCGGTTTTGAAATAGATGTAATTACGGGAAATCAGGAAGCAATGTTCGGTTATGAAGGTGCCATGTGTGAATTATCCGTAAATGACGGTGCCTTTGTGGATATAGGCGGCGCAAGTACGGAAATGACCATTTTAAAAAAAGGAACTTTTTCATTTTCTAACAGCTGGCGCCTCGGATCTCTTAAATTATATAAGGATTGTGTAAGAAAAATTATTCCGGGCGAAAATTCCGTAAAACGAATACAAAATGAAATATGCAGTGAAATGCCTGAACATATTTTTGAAAGTTTCTCCCCCCAGGATCAGCTAATATGTATGGGCGGAACTGCTCGCTCGGTAATTAAGATAGCAAAACATTTAAGCCTGATTTCAGACACTGAAAATTCAGTTAGTCGGGAGCAATTTAACGAAATAGGTAAGTTGCTTCTGAGCAACAAAAAAACAGCTGCCGATATAATTCTTAAAGTTGATCCCGCTCGTATCCATACGATAATACCCGGATATTTAATTCTTCAATATATATCACAGCAATTAAAAATAAAGAAACTTACCGTAAGCAATTACGGAGTACGGGAAGGTTATCTTTGTCGGAAGGTGCTTTTATGAAAAACAATTACTTTTATACTCAAAACAGGGAATTAAGCTGGCTGCGTTTTAACCGCCGTGTGTTGGAAGAGGCTGAAGATACAACTCTGC
>URVP01000090.1 GCA_900551345.1 uncultured Eubacteriales bacterium | reverse complement strand
GTCTATCCCTTTAAAGTCATCGTTGTGTTGTAAGAGTTTCACCTCGATCTGTTTGCCGCGGAAAGTATAAGTTGTTCCGGCACTACGTTTAGAACCGAACAAAACTAACTCGTCCAACGGGAAGTTTCTCTCATCGAGCACGCGCAGGAACTCTTGTCCTACGGCTCCGCTTACGCCAACAATAGCTACTTTCATCTTTTTCTTTTGTTAAATGTGAATACTGTATTTCCCTTTCTATACTATCTAATAGGAAAGATTAGACTGCAAAATTATAACAATTTGCCATATAAACCGCATTTTTGTCGAAAAAATATTATTTGATGCTGTCTACTTATGAATTGGAGGTATGCGAACTTTTTTGTTCCTTTGTAGTTGAATTCCTAAAACCACAGTCTATGAACCTGTTTGATCTCAATTTAACGTTGCCAATTTCTGATCCGACTTGGGTGTTTTTTTTGGTACTGATTATTATTCTTTTTGCTGCGGCATGTTTTGCTTTTGTAAAATTCGGAGTTTTGGATTTGATTACGCCGTCAGGGCGTGCACAAGGGTATATTGAAGAGGGAGACCGGCTTATGGCAAGCGGTGACTATGCGGCAGCCCTTAAGTCATTTACTGATGCTTGTGATACAGATGACGATAATTCCGAGGCTTTGGCTGCCAAAGGAGACGCATATGTGAGGCTCGATAAAACTGCCGATGCTCAAAAGTCATATTTGGCAGCTCTTAAAATTTCCGATACCTGTGCGAGAGCGTATACGGGACTTATTGAATTGAGTATTATGGAGGGCAGAGCAGGGGAAGCCCGGCAGTGGTATGCAAAGTCAAAGGTAAAGGGACTTTCTCTCACAAATGATAATTGGTCTGCAATTATGGTTAAAGAACCAAAAAAAGGCAGTCTTTCCATTGGGGATAACAGCCTGACATTTGATGACGGTGTGATTAACATAACAGGCAGTGAGGTTGTGTATACTGATAATGCGAAAGGTTTGCAGCGTGTTATTTATACCGGTGCTCCTTCTCTTCGGTTTGCTTCTGACGGAGTGAGTGTATACATATATGACAAAAATGATCAGCAGATAATTCTTGCTGATACGGCTTCAGGACTTTCATATAAAATCGCAGATGCATATGATAAAGCCGACCAGTCGGGAGAATTTTACGGCAGCGGCAGCTTTTGCGGCAGCGGCGGCGATAGGTATTTATACTTTATTGAGCGTCGTGCTGAGGCCGATTATATGACCTATGCGATTGATACACAGGATTTTAGTTTTACTCTTATGGATAAAGTGGATATTATGAATCTTCTTGACAATGAGGGCAAATTGTGTTATCTTTCTCACAGTCCGGGACTTTTCGTGTGTGATTATGACGGAAAAAATTTAACCCAGATATGCCCGTCTGTAAAAGATTATAATGTAATCGGCAAAATGGTTGTATATACCGAGCCGACGGGAGATAATACTGTAAATGTGTGGAAATATAATATTGATACGGGAAAGACAACTTCTGTTGCATCAAACCTGAATGTGCACAGCGTAAATGCTTTTTATGAAGGTTACATGTCATATTACAGCATAAATGCCGAGACGCTCGAAACCGAGCTTAAAACTTTAAATTATTAGTATTCGGAGGTAGTTGTATGTTTTGCAGAAAATGCGGAGCGCAGTTAAGAGAAGATGATATTTTTTGTTCCAAATGCGGAGCTTGTGTTGAGCCTTCATCTCAGAATAATGAAATCATACCGGACAGTGACGATACGGTGCTTGACCTTGCCAATATTAGTCAGGATAAAGTCTCTGATGATTCATCACCGGTCAATGATTCTTCTGCTAAAAAGAAAAAAAGCAAAAAGCCGTTGATCATAACATTGTCGGTTATCGCTGTTCTGATACTGGCAGGGGGAGCCTTTGCTGCTTTTAAATTCGCTTCCGGCTTCCATTTGAGCGCCGGTGACAAGTTCTTTGATCAGGGCAGATATGAAGAGGCGGCGGACGCATATGAAGAAGTGCTTGAGACTGACCCGGAAAATACCCAGGTTAGAATTAACCTTGCCAAGGCTTATATGGAAATGCGTGAATATGATGATGTTATCGAAACATTAAGCTATCTGCTCAGGTATGATGACGGTGATGAAGAAGTTTACCAAATGCTTATTACCGCCTGCGGTAAGGAGAGAGAATATGACCTTGCCGATGAATACTATCAGCAGGCAAAAGAAAATAAAATATCTGTAGACCTTGACGGTACCGGCTTTACTGAAATTCCCGACCTTATCAATCTTGATTTGGATTCAGCCGGAAAGTTTGAAGACATATCCGTTTCTGTATGGCAGCGGAAAGCAGATGATGCAAAAGAAGATACTATATTGTCACAGCAGCCGAAAGCCGGCGTTCTGTCTTATTTGGACAACGGAAAAGCAGAGGTAAGTGTTACTGTCAGCAGCGGCCCCGGAGAATCATTAATGAAGGATTATTCAGGTGAAACCGTGGAAACCGTAAAGGCTGACCTGGGTGAAAATTTTGATATAGACACTGAGGACGAAAGCAGTTCAACAATCCCCGAAGGCAAGGTTGTAAGAACTGTGCCTGCAGCAGGAGAAACTCTCAAAAAAGGTGATCATGTAACGGTTTATATAAGCAGCGGCGAAAAGATTGTTTCCGTCCCTAAAATTGTAGGTAAAACATATCAGCAGGCTGAGGATATACTCGATGATGCAGACCTTGAGCTAGGCAAGGTTACATATGAATCCAGCTCAAAGACTAAGGGTACTGTAATCACTCAGAATCCGGCTTATAACACTAAAGTCAGTGCCGATACTTACGTTGATGTGGTTGTATCAAACGGACAATAAAATATAAAACATAGAATATAATTACCCCATCCTCAGTTTGAAGGATGGGGTAATTTTTGCTTACATGAATTTTTTGCTTTACAGACCGTAAAAAATGTCTTTTTATGTCACATAATGGGTTTAAAGACATATACTGTAAGTGTCAGGACTTTTAAAGCAGGTGATAAGATATGCTAAAGAATATATTGGAAAGATTCTTTACGGTTAAGAGCATGGTTACACTGCTGCTTACCATTGTATTTGCAAAGCTTGCATTGAGCGATGCTCTTACAGGTGAAGTGCTGACCATTTATTCGAGTGTTATAGCCTTTTATTTCGGTTCACAAAAGAAAGAATAAGGAAATGCTTAGATACCTTGGATAATCTACAAAATAAAATTTACGGTTTAAACAAAGGTCACTTTTGCAGGGGCAGCCGGAGAGATGCCGATAAGGATTTATTATCCTATATGGCACCCTTTCCGGCGCCTGCCATAATCAGCCGTACAGATAATGAGATTGGCTGCTCTAAACTAAATGTTAACTGTTTTGACCCCAATTTTGACCCCGAAATTACACGAATTTACAATAATTATTAAAGGTTTTCGAGAATTTTAAAATATAGTAAAACCCGCATAATCACTGAGTTTTTCAGCATTTATGCGGTTCTTAGAGTTGATTAGAGTGAACAATACAGATGCCGCACCGCACTTCTTCAGGGAGCCCGCAAAACCGCAGATTTTGTGGGAAAAGGAGCTTTAGCGGTGCATATGAAAGATACCCATGCAAAGCGTGGGTATTTTAAGTGCAGTGTTCTTTGCTGTGATATGGGAAGCGTTGACCAAATAGATACCAGCTATAAACGCGAGCACGAAACCATAACAAAAAGAAAAGCCCCGAACGCGATACGCGCGTCGAGGCTCTCGACTGGTGCCGCCGGTGGGAGTCGAACCCACACGGTATCGCTACCGGCGGATTTTGAGTCCGCTACGTCTGCCAATTCCATCACGGCGGCTTATAAATTTGAAACGCTAAATTATTATACATTATAATTGTTTAAAAATCAATAGTTATTTGAAAATTTTTTCTTTCAATTATGTTACTGTTTAAATTTGTATGAGTTATATAAATATTTTAAAACAAGTAAAAATTTTACAAGATTTACAGCCGGCGGTTGTGTATTATGAATTTATAATTATATGATGGAGTGATAATATGCTTAATTTACTGCCTTATCCTAAATATGTTAAAATCAACGAGGGCTTTTTAACAGGCAAAAATTTAAAGATTATTACAAGCGGCTGTGACGAAAGAGTAAAAAAAGCCGCTCAAAAACTGCCTCAAAATGATGACGGTGCTGTGACGGAAATAATTTGCACTGACAGATATTTGCCTGAGGAGTATGAACTTTTTATTACGGAGGACAAAATACATATTGAGTCGGGAGGAAGCGCAGGGGCTTTTTATGCGGTGCAGACCTTGCGACAGCTTTTTTTGATGGACAAGGTGCCGTGTTGTCATATAGTGGACCGTCCGGATTTTCACTACCGTGGTTTTTATCATGATGTTACACGGGGACAGGTTCCGAAAGTTGAGACATTAAAAAAATTAATTGACAATCTTGCTTATTATAAAATTAATTCTCTTCAGTTATATGTAGAGCATACTTTTGAATTTAAAGAGTATGCCGGCATTTCAGAAAAGAAAGGATTTTTGACTGCGGAGGAAATAAAAGAGCTTGATGAGTACTGCTTTGAAAATTTCATCGAATTTATACCTTCGCTTTCTACTTTCGGTCACCTGTATGAACTGCTTGAGCAGGACAGATATAAGCACCTGCGTGAAATTGAAAATTTTGAGAGTCAAGAAATGTTTTGGTGCGACCGTATGCAGCACCATACCATAGACCCTGTAAATCCGGAAAGCTTTGAACTTGTAAAAAGCCTTATAGACGCGTACATGCCTCTTTTTAAAACTGATAAATTTAACATTTGCTGTGATGAAACTTTTGATTTATACAAGGGCAAACATAAAAATGATGATGTGGGCAGGCTGTATGTTGATTTTGTTATAAAGCTTGTTTCTTATCTGAAATCCAAAGGTAAAACCGTAATGATGTGGGCTGACATACTTCTTCAGCATCCGGAGCAGGCGTTGCGGCTGCCCGATGATGTAATTCTTTTGAACTGGAACTATGAGAGAAATCCGTCCGAAAGTAATATTGAGAAGATATACCAAATGAATAAAAATCAGATTGTATGCCCGGGAACAGGCTCCTGGAGCAGACTGTGTGAAAGTGTTGATAAAGAGGAAAGCAATATTTCGCTGATGGCGGAGTATGGGGACAAATATCACGCTTTGGGAATGCTCAATACCAACTGGGGAGACTGGGGAAACCCGTGCAGCCTTGAACTTGCCATGTATGGTATGGTGCTGTGTGCATGCAAATCATGGAATCTAAATACAAGTCTTAACAAAGATTATATGGATGCGGTTAATGCCCTTTTATACGGTGATGATAAGGGTGTTATGTATATAAAACGACTTGATGATATACATAAAGGCATCAGTTGGAACAATTTTGCTTCCATGTATTCAAATAAAGTATATAATACGGATATGAATGTGGAAATCCCCGGCGAGAAGGAGCTAAAGGAAACTCGAGACCGCTGTATGAAATTTATTGCCGACTTATCCGGTGAGACAGGTTCTGATACTAAGTACCGCAGGGAAATGCTTATTGCGTGTGAGGGTTTGGCTGTTATGTCCGAGCTCTACGCCAAAATGTGCGGCTTTAAGATGGAAAGACTGACAAATACAGAGGATTGGCTTGCAAAATACAGCGAAAACTGGAGAAGAAAAAACAAGGAAAGCGAGCTTTCGGAAATTATTAAAATGTTTATTGCCGTTGAAAATTTATGATAAATTTAATTTGATTTTCGCTTTGAAAGATGTTAAGATTTAATAAGTTAGAGAAAAAGGGAGGCATGAAATGTGGATTTAAGTGATAATCAATTGTGCAAAAAGCAAATAAAGCCTGATTATACGGCTTTGCACTATTGGGAAAATTATTCTGAGCAGCTGCCTGTGGAATATCGTCAATCGATTGAAGAAGGGCTTGATATTTCCGGATATAAGGACCTTTTTGAAGCTGTGGCAAAAATGCCGGCAGGGGAAGAAAAGGCTGAAATTGCGGATGTGATTTTTGGGATTGTACATAATGTAAAATTGATACCGGACTATAAATACCGTGAACCGTCACAGCTTGATGAGATTAGGCAATTGAGAAAAGACAATGACTTTACCGCTGCTGCCGCCTCAGGCAGTGTTCTTAAAGATAAAATATACGGACC
>URVP01000089.1 GCA_900551345.1 uncultured Eubacteriales bacterium | reverse complement strand
AAGTATGGCGTTACCGGCATGCAGCTTAAAAGTATAGGTCAGACTCTTGAAGCAAAAAAATCTTATTTTCTGTTTGATGATGAAATTGTTTGCCTGGGCAGTGATATAAGCAGCAGCGATGGCATAGATGTAGAAACAATTGTAGAGAATAGAAAACTTTCCTCTGATGAAGATATATTCAGAATCAACGGTATTGAAAAAACAGGGGATCAGGAGCAGTTTTCTAATGTAAGCTGGGCGTCTATTGAAGGAGAGCATGCTGATATTGGTTATTATTTTCCGGATACTGCCGTAATTAATGCACTTAAAGAGCAGAGAAAAGGCACATGGAAGAATGTTTCTTCTTCAACAAACAATGTAACATATACGGCTGACTATGCCACCATGTGGATTAATCACGGTGCAAATCCGGAAAATGATACATATGAGTATGTAATTCTGCCTGATAAGAACGATGAACAGACCAAAGCATATGCTGATAATCCTGACATAAGCGTACTGGCAAATAATGAACAAGTACAGGCAGTTTACGAAAATAAGAATAATATTATCGGTGTAAACTTCTGGACAGATGGGGAAAAAAGTGTAGGAGGAATCACATCTGATACTCATGGCGCTGTAATTACCCATGAAGAAAATGGTACGCTTTCAATTGCAGTATCCGACCCGGCACGCACAAATTCGGGCT
The DNA here is from genome assembly GCA_900551345.1 of uncultured Eubacteriales bacterium. Lineage (GTDB taxonomy): Bacteria > Bacillota > Clostridia > Monoglobales > UMGS1388 > UMGS1388. The sequence continues at coordinate 5,529 of URVP01000089.1, read as the reverse complement.
GGATGAATATTGAACTTGATACAAGTGCAAATCGCATTATTACTACTGATTCTAATATAATAGTGTATCAGGTTGCGCCTACAATTAAAATGTCTGTATATATGGGCAAAAAGACCGGAGAAAGTTATACGGCTGTTTTTGATTTAACAGGAGAAGATAATTACGAGTATGGAAAAGATACATATATAATTGATAACAGTGATTCTGAATTTTATACCGATGGATCTTCATGGAAAACCGCATCCTCCGGAAGTCAGTATTACGGCAGTGATTATGTTACTGACGGGACTGATTCGCCTGACAGCGATAGATGGGCAAAATGGACGCCGAATATAGAGCAGGAAGATGAGTATGATATATATATCAGATGGGTATCATCCTCAGATCGCCCTGAAAGTGTTCCTCTTGAGATTGTATATGCAGATGGCGTAGATACTTCAAAGTATATAAACCAAAAGTATAATGGCGGCATATGGACATATATCGGGACATACAAAATGAATGCCGGCACGGACGGATATGTAAAAATGATTGCAAACGGTGAAGGAAATACATGTGCAGATGCAGTTAAATTTGTTGCAAGAAATGCCGAAGGAAATCATCCACTTTTGCATATAAACATGGAGAATGATGCGCAGTTTATACATCCGGTATGCAACAATGGTTTTGTTATCGCCGTTAATATACATAACGCACAAAGTGTGGGGGTAACAGCTGATCTTGTTGTTGCAGTATATGAAGGTTCTACCCTTCAAAATCTTATCATAATGGATGATGTAAAAACTGGCGAAACAATTACATTATCTCAGCCTGTTCCTTATAAAGAGGGAAATATAATAAAGGTATTTATGTGGGACATTGATAACCTAAATCAGTTAATCAGCATTCCGTATATGAGTAGTTAAACAATAGTATTTTTACTTGTTCTAAAACACTAAATATAAAAGAGACCTCATGTGGTTAGCCATATGAGGTCTACTTATTTGTAATGCATTACTATTATTTTGTAAAATCGTAGCAGTTTATCAACGGTGATATATTTGTTAAGTTATCAAATATAAACATTTTATATGAGGTACCATCAGCTGAAGGAAGAGGAATTTCTACTTGTGTATCATCAGCACCGGCAGTGATTGAAACAGTTGTAGTTTTTGTGGCGGACAAAAGATTGCCGTTATCATTATATGCCGCAACTATTGCATAAATGGTGGTATCATCGGTTATGGATGAGCCATTAGTTATAAGTGTGAGCTTTCCATCAGAATAATTTGCATTTGATATAAGCGGCTTTGTTTCAGGCTGTTCAGACGGAAGTGTTATTTTTCTAACGAGTTTTACGGCACCTACTCGCAAGTAGCTTCCTTCACTGCTCTTTGTCACTTTTACATATTCACTGCCGTCTCCGGAAAAGTAAATGGGACCGGTGATTTTTTGCCAATCTTTTGTCATAGAAGAAGTGTCCATAACAGATGTATATGTTTCGTTATTGTGTTTAATCTCAACTCCCGCATTTGGGTCGTTGTTTCTGTCGGCATAAGGATTGTAATAAAATACATCATACCATCCGGGCTCTACGCTTGTGTATTCCTCAGGAGAAATAATATTATCTTCGGCAATAGCACTTGAGGATTTAATAAAGTTAAAATATGCGGAAAGACCTTCATTTTTTGCTAAAATTTGTCCTGCCTCTGCTTCTCCGTAACAACTGTATTTAGAATTAGAACTTGTAAAACCGCTGTCTGCTGAAAATGATGTGTTGTAATTATTGAGAGCAGTATTTCTAATCACATAATCTGCATATCCTGAAATAGGCATAAGTATTACTGCTGCAGTACGAATGTTTTGAGTGGATGAAAATGTTCCATCAGGAACAGTAACTTTGACAACAACTTGGCTTTCTGAGGTGTTTTTCGTAATGTTGGTTGCTGTATACCATCCTGAAGTCAGATTGGAAGTCCCTTCAAGGTCTCCTATATATGTTTCTTTTGCAATATCGTTACATGTTACCTCTAAGGGGATGTAATAATAGCTGTTACTATGGGTAACATGATATTGTACTTCATACTCGCCGGCAGGTACATTTGTAAATGTGTATGTAGCAGTTGCGTTTTTGTCTTTAGTATAATAGTGATGATTTATTGTACTGCCATTTCCAAGATCTACTGTGCCCTTGTCACTTGGTCCGAGCCAACCGTTGCTAAGTTCAACCTGTCCGTCCTCGGTTGTATTTACGAGTGTTGCTTCATCGGTATCAGCAACATTAACAATGTAATAATCTTTTACAAACTCAGGTGTGTTTTCTTGTGCAAATACCGATGATGAAATTGACACAGAAAACAGGATAAGACTGCATAAAAACAGTGATAAGAGTCTTTTCATAATTATATTCTCCTTCCTATTAATAATATATAAAATATAACATTTTCACCGCTGTTTGTCAAGTATGCATAATGTAGGCTTACACTACACAATTAAGTAATATGCGTTTTTTTGTACAGGCTGTCATATTGATTCGGTGACTTACATATGATTAAACAAAGAGGTGCATACCAATGAATGACAGAAAGACAGTTTTACAAAAGTGTTTGTGCTCAAGCATTTCTAAAATCATATCGAAGCTACCGGATGAATCCGTTAATGCACTTGAAGAAATCAGAATTCGGACAGGCAGAGGTGTTTTATTTAAAGGCTGCTCTGCCGTATGCAGAGTAATTCCGGATAGTGAAGATATGAAGGATATGCTGATGCGTATGAGTGATTTTTCTCTTTATGCGCATTTAGAGCAGCTGCGTCAGGGGTTTGTTACATTGAAAGGCGGACATCGTGTAGGAATTTGCGGCAAAGCTGTGACGGAGAATAACCGGATAGATAATATCACAGAAATAAGCAGTATTTGTATTCGTCTTGCAAGCCAAATTAAAGGTGCGGCAAACAGTATCTGCGATATAGCGGAAAAACATAATCTACTTATTATATCTCCTCCGGGGTGTGGTAAAACAACTCTACTTAGGGATCTTGCAAGGATTTTGGGTAATGATTATAACATTTCACTGATAGATGAGAGGTGTGAGATTGCAGCTTGTGTTGATGGAGTCCCACAGCTTGATGTGGGTGTTAAAACAGATGTTTTATCATGCTGTATGAAAACATCAGCTGTTCCGCTTCTCATAAGATGTATGTCACCTGACATAATAATGACTGATGAACTGTCCGGAGGAGAGGATATTGATTGCATAACCAAGGCTTGCAGTATGGGTGTTAAAGTAACGGCGACCGTTCACGGATCCTGTTTGGAAGATGTTAAAAGAAGAATGAATACGGATATTTTTGAAAAATTTATTATTCTTGACAGAAACAAAAGAATTTCGGAGGTGGTTTAAAAATGTTTATTAAAGTTTTGGGTGCTATGATTTTGTTCGTTTCATCAGGCATATATGGAATGATGAGTGCACAGCGGCTTGAAAAAAAGATTTTACAGATTAAAGATCTGCGAACAGGCCTAAATTCTTTAAAACAAGAAATTTATTTATGTGGTGTTCCACTGGGAAAGGCGATGGAAAATGCCGCTAATGTGATGACCACAGAAATGAAGGCAGTGTTTTTATCTTGCGGTAAAGCTGTGTCAAAACATAATGGAGTGTCAGTTAAGGATGAAATTTTAAGTCGTATTTCCGAACCGGAAATTCTTTTGTGTTCTGAGAGCAAAAGCGTTGTATCACGCTGGGCATCTGCGGCAGGTGAAGGCGATAGAAAATCTGAGTATGAAAGTATCGAATATGCCCTGTCACAGCTTGATGACATTATTTCCAAGGCTGAAGAGGACAGTGCAAAAAAAACAGCTCTGTACAGAAGCAGCGGTTTTCTGATAGGTGCATTTGCGGTGGCGGTGTTGTTATGAGTGATGTGGATTTCATTTTTCGAATTGCGGCAATCGGTATAATAGTTGCTGTTCTCAATATAGTGCTTGACCGGTCGGGACGACCCGAACAAGCCATGCTTACAACTCTTTCCGGGCTAATTGTGGTGCTTTTTATGTTAATAAATGAAATAGGAGCATTGTTTAATACGATAAAGGATGTTTTTGGATTGTGAATACACTTATGCAAGTAACAGCTATAGGTATAATAACTGCAATGCTTTCTTTAATATTAAAAAGTCAGAAGAAAGAACTTGCTCTGTGTGTTTCTATAGCGGGCGGAGTTGTAATACTCTATATGATATTTCCGCTTTTGAGACAGGCTGTGGACGCACTTGAAAGTATTTCTTCAATTGGCGGAATAGATAACGGATACATATCTTTGATAATAAAAATAGTAGCTCTTGCTTATGCGGCTGAATTTGGTGCAGGTGTAGCAAGAGATGCAGGTGAAAGTGCGCTTGCGATGAAGATTGAACTGTGCGGCAAGCTTGTTATATTCACAATGTGCATACCGACTTTGGTAAGTTTGATTGAAACAGTTACACAATTGATAATCTAAGGAATGTATTAAATGTTTAAAAAGACTTTAATTACTTTTTTATTGTTATTTACGCTGAGCATGGCATACGCTGATTCTGTAAAGGAAGCTGCTGAAAATTTGCCCCTTGACAATGTTACTGCTGAGTCTTTTGATGATATTACGCTAAAAAGTCTTACTGACGATATTTTAAGCGGCGGTTGGAGCTGGGACTTAGAAAAAATACTTTCCAGAGGTTTATCCGTGATATTTAATTCTCTATATGGGAATTTAAAACTGGTCATTGGGGTATTGGCTGTTGCAGTAACCTCGTCTGTATTGCTTAATCTAAGAACATTTACCTCATCAGGTCTCAGCGAAGGAGGGTTTTATGCTGCTTACATAATTGCTGCGGGATTGTGTGCAAAGGGTGTGTCATTTGCACTTGATTATGGGCAGGAGCTTGCAGAAAGTCTCAGTTTATATATAAAAACTCTTATTCCGGTTGTACTTTCCGTTTCTGCAGCTTCCGGAGCTGTAGTCAGCGGAGCAGTTATTCAACCTTTAATTATAGGTATAAGTCAAATAATAGCTTTTGTAATAGTGCAATGGCTGATACCGGCGCTAACTGTTCTATGTGCAATGTGTGTAGTTGATAATATAAGTGAAAAGGCTGATTTGTCGGGTATTATAATGCTGCTGCAAAAAGCAATTCGTTGGAGTGCCGGCACGCTTATGACAGCCTTTGTGGGGATTATGACAATTCAGTGTATGATAACACCTGCGCTTGATTCTGTTTCGGGCAAGCTTGCCAGATACGCCGTATCAAATTTTGTACCCGTTGTAGGAGGTATTATATCTGACAGTATAAGTGTAGTTGCAGGATATTCTTCAGTACTTAAAGGTGCAGTAGGAGGAGCGGGAATAGCTGTTGGCGTTTTGATGTGCATTAAACCGCTTGCCGAAATTGCCTCGGTAGCAGTTTTATATAATGTTACTTCGGCAGTTATACGCCCGGTATGCGACAAGCGAATTGCCGGATTGTTAAGCGGTCTGGGACAAGTGGTTACAACACTTCTGATACTGCTTATTA
>URVP01000088.1 GCA_900551345.1 uncultured Eubacteriales bacterium | reverse complement strand
TGATTGGCGAGGTAGTTTTCGCTCTGTCCGCCGGCAAGGCGGTAATAGCGGATATGAGACTCGTCCGTGCCGCCGGTACATGCACAGAGCATGAGCAGCAGCCATCCGACGATCACACACCGAAAGCGTTTATTCATCTTTCCATCTCCTATTATATAGGGTGACAAGTTCCGGCAACATCGTAAATACTTGCGGTAGACAGGTAAAATCACAGCGCATTGAAAATCTTCCCATTCTTTTTTATGACATTTGCATAAACACTTTGGCAGGAATAATAAATGCCTTTGGTGTTACAGTATTTCTTGCACCCGTTCACCTATATGACAGCGGCATTTCCGGTACATCTATGCTGCTTTCCCAACTTACCCCGGAATATCTATCTTTGTCATTTTTTCTGATTGTATTAAATCTTCCGTTATTTATATACGGGTGTAAAAAGCAAGGAAAAGAATTTACATTCTATGCCATATACACCGTAATAATTTATTCTTTTTCCGCATGGATGATTACCGATATCCTTCCTATCGATGTGAGCATAGCCTCTCCGCTTGCAGGAACTGACCTGCTTCTTTGCTCTATTTTCGGCGGTGTTATCTCGGGTGTCGGAAGCGGACTTGCAATAAAATTCGGCGGAGCAATGGACGGAATTGAGGTCATGTCCGTCATATTTTCAAAGCATATCGGCATATCTGTAGGAACCTTTGTAATGATATATAATGTACTGCTATATATTGTCTGCGGATTTGCCATAAACAGTTGGATTTTACCGCTGTATTCCATTGTAACTTACTTTGCCGCATTAAAAACGATAGACTATATTGTTGAGGGTTTAGAGCGTTCAAAAGCCGCAATGATAGTTACAACCAAACCAAAAGAAATTTCAAAAGCATTAACCGAAACATTTGAATGCGGAACGACTAATATTTTGGCAACGGGAGGATTTTCAAACAAAGAATGTTATGTTGTATATTTTGTTGTAAACCGATTTCAAGTAGGCAGAATGAAGAATCTTGTTCACGAAATAGACGACAAGGCTTATATAACCATTACAGAAATAGCAGATGTATACAGCAAGAATATGAGCATGTAAACCATAATAAAGCCGGCTGCGGCAAAACGAGATAAATCGTTTTGCCGCAGCCTTTAATTATATGTTCCTTAAATTGCATCAATTATTCTTAGATAAACCACTACTGTCAAAATAAATGGTTTTTTCCATAAGCGGTTGCAGATTATCCATATTATCAACCGCAAACAATTTTACATAGCAAGTATCCGTATCAACCTGGGTCAAATCAAAATAGTCAGTTTCATATAGATAATCCACAGGATTATCTATAATCTGCGCAGCTATTAAAACCGTTTTCCCATCAGCGACCTGATAAACAGCTGCACAAAGAGTCGGTACGGGAAGAGCTTCGTTATAACTTACCAGTGCTTTGATTTTTACTTTTATTGGACTTAATCCAACATCATTTTGATTAGAATTGTTTTCATCAGAGAAATAGACCTGATTGATAACTATATCATTTTGGGAAAGGCGCCTGTTTCTCTGATCTATATAAAGGGACTGGGGCATAAGAGAACTGCCTTTACCCGTTCCTTCTACAAAATCTACGGGCACAGAATTATCTGTAGGACCTACGGTATAATCTACTGCATGGCACCCTATTGCATATCCCATGCCAACTTGTTTGGAAACAACGGTAGTTTCGCAGTTCCAGAAAGTGGATTCCGAAGTGGTGTATCCATGGGGAACAGAACCATAAGTTCCGTTATTAGTTGCCTCGAAACGGGGTCTATCGCCTTCCATAAAATAATGATTGTCTATCAGATTTGCGGTGGAAAGATGCTGATGAAAATCATCAACATATTTGTTATTTTCTGAAGAACAATTATAAATTACATTACCTGTGGTCTGCATAGACTTAAACGAATATCCGTGGCGTACATTATATGTGGAGCAGTCCTTAAACAAACAGTCCGCCCCCTGAATATCAAAGGCATATCCGTTTCCACCGCCGCCCTGGTATCTTGTATTGCTGCAATGTACATTTTCTATGGTCATTCGGGTCGACTGATGAATACATATTACATTTGATGCAATATGCGAACCGTAACGAGAATTGTCTCGGCCTTGGTATGTTGAAATGTTTCTTATCCAACCATCCATAACTCCTCTTGCAAGAATGAAGTTTGAACAATAAGTTTCATATGCACAGGTATCCTGTTTGTTATAATCGTTTTCACCTATACCATCCTTGGTATTTTCCCTGGTGCTGATCGAAAAATCTTCCAGACCCTGTTCTGTGGTTCTGGGGTTGGGTTTAAAAATTTTAGCACCGTCACGCATAAGAATATAGTATCTGGTAGGAATATCAATATATATTATATTATTTTCACGGTCAACTCCAGTAACCTCTCGACAGAATATAACCGAATCCAGTTTTCCGGTGCCGTCTTCATTATACCAGCTAGACATATAATGTTCATCACAAAACTCTTTACTTACCTTCTTATCACTGCCGATACATACTATATCTCCAACCTCGTATCCATCTGTAGACATCACATGAATCTCATTTGTAGGGTTAGTTATATCGCGGGTAAGAAGAGTTTCTCCGCTAGCCGCAGTATAGAATGTGTTTCCACCGCCCATATATATTGCGTTTTTCTGTCTGTTATATGTTTCGTTTAGATATAAGAAGGTTTTACCAGCTCCTGCACCCTTTAGAACTACACCGCTTTTATCCATTCTAAGGGAATAGTCCTTACCTGACGAATAAGTAATTGTAAATGTGCCTTCCGGCATATAAACAACTCCGCCGCCGTTAATACCGGCATCATCGATTGCAGCCTGTATTGCTGCGGTTGAATCCGTATCGCCTGTAGGGTCCGCTCCGTAATCCACTACATTGTATACATTTTCACCTGTTACCGCAAAGGAAGGTAAAGACTTTTCTCCGCGGTGGTATCCTGCATATGAAAAATCCTGCAAGCCTCTGCCCTTCTCATCTGTATAGCCCGGCTGCCAGTCTATAGGGTAAAGAGAGCTTCTCCAGGTCTGTCCGATTTTTATCTGCGTTCCACCTGGAATTACATACTCTGTATTTAAATGTTCAATATCCGTTACCTCAGGAGCAAAATCAAGCAGATATCCTTCATTACTGTCTAACAAATCATCGCTGTCCTCAGGACTGCCCGGTATGTATCTTGCATACAAATAAAACTCATCTCCCGGAGCAACATTACAGCCTGAATCAAAAGTTAAAGTTACTGTCTGCCTACTTGTCTGTCCGGGTGAAAGAGAAGAAACCTTTACCGCAGGAGCGGTATGTACCTTTTTGAGCAGTCCAAGTTCACTGTACTGTTTTACTCCTACTTTTACAACACCCTCTGTAAGCTCCGAAGAATTCCTTGTAACATCAAACCTTATGTATGTTTCAGATGCACCCACCAAATTTTCAAGATTTACCGAACCTTTGCAGTCACTGGTAGAAATGAACGCCTGCTGCAAATCCAATTCACTTCGTACATATTTATTGACAGGAGCATAGGTTGTCAAATCTCCCGTTACAAGATCCTTTACCGTAACCATGCAAAGAAGTCTGCGTCCCGTAATGTATTCGGGGATGGTAAAGGTGCTGCTTGCGGAAAGGGGCTCGGAAGGATTATAGGGGTCGGTATAATCATACCAGGCAACATAGCTGAGCTTTTGAGCATGATTAAAGGAATTCAAATTATCAATCGAAACAGTAAGGGTTCTTCCGGCAACCAATGTCTGCTCATTTGGTTTATCTGATGTTACTACCACAGGTGAAGTTTTATATACAGATACATTATCAAGTATTGCCTGATACCCGGAACCTGTTCCGTTCCCGCAGCTAAACCGCAGCGTATCAAGATTGTTATATGTCATTTCCGCACAATATTCGGTCGTCCAATATCTCGGGAAGAAGGAGGCAGTTTCTTCATCCTGTTCATCAAAAAACACTCTATAGCGTATTATATCATTTCCGTCAGCTCTTGCACTGATGTGCAAAACCATGGTATAAAGCCCTTGTGAAGGGCTAAGTTTTGAAGGCTGGGTTACAACCGGTCTTTTAGCATCGCCTATGCCCCACTCTCCAGATTTAACCGTAGCAGTCATTTTTCCTGTATACATTTCTGCATGTGACCCCGCTGTAATGATATTATTTGCATTGTTACTGTCAACAAATGCAAGCCTTTGTGCCGTGCCTACATTAGAACTACCAGAAAAAGCCATATCATACATTATATAATATTCAGCATCTTCGTTCATATTTATGGGTGTTTCCATTCTTCTAAATTCAGCCTGCGCCATATTGCTGCTGTTTTCAATATATCTCGAAAGATAGCTTTCTCCGTTTTTAACTTCTATATAAGGATTGCTGTAGGTTTTGCCTGCAGCCTGACCGGACACAAATGCTTCTTCTGAACTATCCGTACAACTAAGGTCTGCACTCCACGGAGAAGTAAAACCCGTTCCTCCTTCGTATTCGCTAAGAGGGATATTCTCATCTTGTGCAATGTCAAAATTATCCTGAGCAAGCAGTTTCCAATCGGTGGGAATTTTACCATCCGGCTCGCCGGCGGTTATATCCATCCCGTATCTATTTCCATCTTCAACATCATCTTTTTCTTCTTCTACCGTAATCAGCAAGGTATTTGATGCTACGCCGGTTTCAGAATCCTTTGCATACACTCTATATTCGCCTATATCATCAAAATCGCAAATAAATTCAAGTCCAGTTTCAGGCTGAAGCTCATCATTAATATACCATTCCACATTTTTTACCCGCACTCCGTCAATTGGTGTGGTTTCAGCCTTGATATTAACGGGGAAAGTATAACCGTAAATCTGGTTCAGCATATCATCGCTGCTGATAGAAATTGACTCTATGGGAAGATATGTCACACCCTCAACGGTAAATTCAAGATTCTCCACACTTGCTCCGGTAATATCCCTTACATTGCTTAAATCAACTATATATTTTCCCGAAGCCGTTATTTGATTTGCAAACTTAATAGTAAAGCTGTCCGAAAAAGCATAATCACAAGTTACTGATTCAATTTCCACAGGTACGCCTCCGGCAGAATCAACCGATATAGTTGAAGCAGATACAGACGACATATCTACAGCATGAGAAAACTTTACTGTAAGTTCTCTGCTGTAATCACCATCTTCATTTTCTGCATAAAATGGCACTGCCGCAGAAGGAATATACACAAATGTATCGTCGATGTATATTTTACATTCACTGTTGGCGGCAATAACGCCCGATGAATTTACACTATTTTTTGCCTCGCTTGAGCTAAAATCAGCCGCATAACCTGACATGTCTATAGTTTTTGTATTATCAGTATAGCAATATACCGGCTGGTTATCTCCGTCAATCAATCCCCCATCACTGGAAAGATAAACATATACGGGACAACTATAATTAGGTGTATCAGCGTCAGATGTATCTATAGCTGTATAATCAATATATACAAATAAGCTTATCCATTTGCCTGTTACCCATTTAAGACCATTTACGGCGGAACCAAGTAAAGATACACTCTGATTTGCATTAAGCTGCACAAGCGGCGTATTTGCAGTACCTCTTAAACGATACTCAAAGTACGACCCATCAGCATCGGTAATAAGAGCACGGCATGAGAACACCTTGGGAGATGTGCCATCATCTATGAAATACCCTCTCGGGTTGTACCATTTCATCGAAGAGTTAACCCCATAATATCGCCCCACCGAATTATCCGGGTCATAAGGATCCGGCACTTCAGATGTTCCGTTTGTGTTTTTGTATCCGTTAAAGCCTTCCGTTACCCGAAGTAAATATGTGTCCTGCGCTTGAGCGATCTGAAAAACAAGCATAGGACACACCATAGATACCACAATAATCACACACAACAGTTTTTTTAATCTTTTCATATTTATTCCCCCCTGAATATAATAATTTATTCTTCTACCTTTTAATATTTTCTCTGTTATTTTATTAACATCCCTAACATACAAAATTACAGCACAATATACACAATATAAAGCAAAGAAAGATACCCACTTTTAGCCTTCAGTCGAAGGAACTATAAGCAGTATCTTTCTTAATTTTATCCATATAATATTTTACCGAATATATTAATTCTATTCTTCATATCATTAATAATATAAACATCGGTTAACAATCTATGTATTACAATTGGTTTTTCAAGAAGAAAGGAACATCAATGTCGTCATCAAA
>URVP01000087.1 GCA_900551345.1 uncultured Eubacteriales bacterium | reverse complement strand
AATAATGACTGTTTTATATTGTGACATAATTGTTATAATTTGTCAATATAAAGCTAAAACGCAAATAGTTTATATTTTTATTCTGAGCCATTTTCCCGATTTGAATCTTATAACTGCAAAAAGGAATCTTGAAACCTGATCGGCGAGCACACCGAGCCATATTCCGGTAATTCCCATTTTAAAAGTGTAGCAGCACAAATAAGAAAACGCCGTTCGTATAATGGTTACACTGATGGCAGAAGCTACAGCTGTATAAAGCGTATCTCCTCCTCCTCTCAGGCATCCCATATATATAACCTGACGAACCTGGAATATTACAATAAAAATAATTAAATGCATTATATTAATGCCGATAGTTACAATTTCCGCTTCTTCAAAAAACAGCCGCATTAATATTCCTGCACCGAAAAAGTATACTGCTGCAAGGATTAACGAGCCTATACCTCCCAGCATTTGGCACGCTGAACCGTATTTTTTTGCCATTTCAGGATTATCCTCACCCAGACTTCTGCCGATAAGTGCCACAGCTGCCGCCTGCAAACCGTCTCCTACGGAAAAGGAAAGAGACATTATATTCATACCTACCTGATGCGCCGCCATTTCATAAGTACCCTGATAGGCGGCCATAACAGCCGTCAAAATAAAGCCAATACGCATAAGGAGCTGTTCAAAAAATACGCTGTAACCGACTTTAATAACATTTTTCAGTGTTTTAAAAGATGGTTTTATCTTTTTTTCATATATGTATTTAATGCTTATAAAGCCATCAGGTTTCATAATCGACGCTATGCTCATAAGCGATGATACAACCGTACCCAAAACGGTAGCTATGGCTGCACCTCTTATTCCCAAAGCCGGAAAACCGAGATTACCGTTAATTAAAAGCGAATTAAGGATAATATTTACCGTATTAGAAGTAATATTCGTTCTCATTGTTATACGAGTATTACCGGCGCCTCTCTGAGCAGCGTTAATACCCATCTGCAAACAATTAAAAAACATACCGCCCATTATAATGCGGTAATAAGCAACTGCATCATCGTGAGTTTCACTTGTAGAACCGCACATAGAAATGATTTGCGGGGCAAAAACGGTAAAAATAACACTGGAAATGACCGTTAAAGCGAAAATAAAAATCAAAGATGTCAGAAGAATCCGGTTAGCATCCTCTCTCTTTTTCTCTCCATATCTTCTTGCAACCAACGCCGATAACGCCACATTGATTGCAAAAAATGCCGCAAGTCCCACAAATTTGGGCTGAGTAGTCAGTCCCACGGCGGCAACTGCAGCGGGTCCGAGAGAACTTACCATAAGTGAATCTACAAGACCTGCAAAAGCAACAAAAAAAGATTCTACCACTGACGGGACAGACATTCTGAGCGCCGTCTTGACTGTTTCTTTATTACAATTAAACATTTTCATGATTTTTTGCTGCCTCTCTTCTTAACACAATACATAAACCACAGATCACCTAAAAAATACCTTATTAGTTTAGCATTATGACAACAAAAAGTCAAGCAGCGCTCTTTTTAGTGACACTCAGTAAGTTCTAACATAGCCATGCGTGTTACAGATATGGCCGTATATCAATAGAAAGCTGATGCTCCAAATTTATTAACTTCTTTGTAATGTCTTTTGATTTTTTATCCGCAGCCGCATACTTGTTAAGATACCTATTCAGTGATTTAACTCCCATGTTGCAGCCACCGGTAATCAGGTCAGCAGCAGTATTGTCACTTTCATTTACCGAAAGCATAACATTTGTTTTAAGCCATGACATTCCCTTTGCCATTGGACTCGGTTCTTTACCCTCTTCTCCGTATTCATTGAGTAATGTGTGAATTTCACTACCAATACGCTGATGTTCTTCCATATTTTGTGTAAGTGTCTTTTTAAATTCATTGCTCTGTACATTTTCCAAAACTTCTTCTATGGAAGTTACGCCCATCTTAACCCCGGCATTGCACTCTTTTAAAAGTTCTATAGTATCATTATTAATCATAAATATCACCTCATCTTTTATTGTTTTCGTATAAAGGTTTTTTATACAACTATGACTTTTATTATTTTTTAAAAACATCATAATAAAAAAACAATCCCTTCTTTAACAACATTAAAGATTGGGATTGTTTTATTGTGATTGACGGACACAATATTTAATTTTAATTTAAAACTTATCTTATAAAACTTGTTCTGACCTTTTCGTTTTCGGGTCTGTCTATACCGTCCTTTTTGCCGCTTTCAATGCATTTTAAAAGCCATGCCATATTTTTGCCCAGATTATACATGGTCATAAGTCCTTCTTTATCCTGTGCTACATCTTCCGCCTTTGAGCCATATACATGATTCCAATAAGTGGAGGATACAATAGGCATGGAACATATGGAGAAATATTTATTGATAACATCAAAAGATGCTGTTGTACCCGCTCTTCTTGCACTTGTTACAGCAGCAGCCGGTTTAAAAGCAAAATGCCGTCCGCCCGAATAAAAAAGCCTATCCATTACCGTAAGCAGTCGGCCGCTTGGATGTGCATAGTAAACAGGCGAACCGAAAACAAACCCGTCACAATCCTTTGCCTTTTCTGCTATTTCGTTAACAACATCATCAAAAACACACTTACCTGTTTTTGCACAGCTTCCGCAGGCAATACAGTCACTTAAAGGAGCGTTGCCGATAAATACGATTTCTGTCTGAATATTTTCTTCGTTTAAAGCTCTTTCCACCTCACAAAGAGCCTGATATGTACAGCCCTTTTCCCGTGAGCTTCCGTTTACAAGTAAAACCTTCAATATAATCGCCCTTTCCTTATGATTATTTTATAATATAATTATATTCCTCTTTAATTCAAAAATCAACAGTAATATGTTTATATAAAATAAAAGTGTTTAAAAATTTTCTTTATTTACAAGTAATTAAAATACTTATAAATGCATATATCCTTATTGAGACGGTTATTTTCGGAGGAGGTAAGTTGAGTGGCATTTTCAGACGCAGAGCTTCTGGCACGCATTGTCCTTTGCGAGGCAGGAGGTGAAGGAGACGACGGTATGAAGGCGGTTGCAAGCGTTGTTATGAACCGAGTGAATATAACCTACGGAGAATATGGCCGCATCTCTCAAAAAAACGTAAGAGGCATTATATTTCAACCTGGTCAGTTTTCATGTGTAAAAGAATATATAGGCGGACAGTATAATATGCAAAATATTTATAATATGCGTCCCACTCAGGTGCATTATGACATAGCATACTGGGCAATAGCCGGAAACAGACTTTCAAATTTAGGTTTTGCTCTATGGTTTTACAATCCTTTTTCATCTACTTGCGGGCAAAATTTTCCGTCAAGTGTGGGAAGGTTCGCAATAAGGATAGGAAAACACTGTTTTTATAATCCGACATCAGACTATGCAAAAACTTAAATCAGGAGGTAATTATGGACAATAACGAAAACTATGGTTACAACCAGAGCCAAAGCAGGGCTGACAGTTTCAGTCAGCAGTCAAGAGACCTTAGAGAAATGCATGAAAGCATATCAACCTATAACGGTTTTACGACACCTCCGCAGCAAAGCTTCGACTCGGAAGAGATGCGGGGTACGATTCAGAAAATACTGGCTGACAACATTGGAGAATATGTTGTGGTGGAATTTCTTATAGGTACATGCAGCTTAGTTAGAAAACAAGGCATTTTATACTTTGTAGGCACAAGCTATGTAACGCTGTATGACGAGACAATACGGAATTTTATTGTTTGCGATATATTTTCTATTAAATTTGTATATTTTTATTTTCCGGGTGAGCGGCCTCGTTTTAACTTTAATGTGCTTAATGCAAATGCACGCATGAACAGTTATAACAACATGAATAATGCTAACAATAACAACAGTGCTAACATGAACGGCATGAATAATATGGGAAATATGAACTGTAACCCAAACACGCATAACATGAATAACTTTAACAATATGAATAATATAAGCAATACAAACGGCATGTGCTGAAACCTTTTCATAATTAAACTAACAAATAAAACTCTTGAACAAAAAGCTTTAAAGAGCTTATTTCAAGAGTTTTTATTATTTTATAAAATTGTCGTTATAAGATTATATATAAGCGTCGTTATCATACACAAGATAATGCCGGTACAGGCAGGTATGGCAAATGCCAGGAGTGTCCACTTCAAACTGCCTGTTTCCTTCTTAATTGTAAGGCAAGTTGTTGCGCACGGCCAGTGCATCAATACAAAAAGCATGGTATTAAACGCCGTCAAAATTGTCCAGCCATTGTCAATAAGCAAGTTTTTCAGCTGCGATATACTGCTGTAATCAGTAAGCGTTCCCCCTGACATATATGCCATAATTATTATAGGTATTACTATTTCATTGGCAGGAAATCCCAGAATAAACGCCAGCAGTATTACACCATCCAATCCCATAAGAGCTGCAAACGGGTCTAAAAAAGAGGCTGTATGGCTTAATAGAGTTACTCCCCCTACGCTGATGTTGGCAAGCAGCCATATAATAAGTCCGGCAGGAGCGGCGGCAATAACGGCACGCCCAAGCACAAAAATTGTTCTGTCAAAAACCGAGCGAACTATGACTTGCAGGATATTCGGCACCCTATATGGCGGAAGTTCCAACGCAAATGATGACGGCTCACCTTTAAGCAGTGTTCTTGAAAGAACATATGACGCTCCCATAGTTGCTGCAATGCCCAAAAGTATAAAGAAAAGCACAAAAGCTGCTGAAAAAACAGAGCTTAGCAATGTAGAGCCTGTTATAAAAAACATAGAGGTTACCGTAATAAGAGTTGGAAATCTTCCATTGCAGGGTACAAAGCTGTTTGTAAGAATAGCTATCATTCTTTCTCTGGGAGAATCAATTATTCTTGTACCCGTAACACCCACCGCATTGCATCCAAACCCCATGCACATGGTAAGAGATTGCTTTCCGCAGGAACGGCATTTTTTAAAAGCTTTATCAAGGTTAAATGCCACTCTAGGCAAATATCCCAAATCCTCCAGTATGGTAAACAAAGGAAAGAAAATCGCCATAGGGGGCAGCATTACCGAAACTATCCAGGCGGTAACACGATAAATTCCGGATACTAACAATTCGGATATTTTACCCACAATTCCTATACTTGCAAGCACTGCTGTAATGCTGCTCTCAAGACCAATAAGAAAATTATAAAGTATTTCCGACGGATAATTGGCTCCGATAATGGTTATCCACAAAATTATACCAATCATGAGAAGCATTATGGGTATTCCCGTAAACTTACCCGTAAGAATTTTATCTATTTTTCTGTTAGTTTTGTTATAGTCCTTTTTTCGATAGGTCACTGTCTGCGAACTTATGTATTCCGCATTCATCACCAAGCATGACGCAATATTATCTTTAACCGTTTCCTTTGTTTGTCCGTGTGCTTTTATAATTTCTTTTACCTTTACCATAGCTTCATTTATCTTATCGTCATTTTGCAGATCAAGTCTGAATTTTTCCGACACTGTATTAAGTATGCGCTTATCTTCTTCCAAAATACGCAAAGCAAGCCATCGTTTATTTATTGAAGATAAATTTTTATCGGACAGTGCCTCTTCCATTATTTTTAGAAGTTCTTCTATAAGGGGTGTATAGGTAATATGCAAATACCTGTCACTTTTAGAACGGGCAATATACGCAGCTTTTTCCGCAAGACAATCCAAACCTTTTTGTCGCCGTGCTGCAACGCTGCATACCGGCACTCCCAAAAGCAAAGAAAGTTTATCTGTATCTATATCAATACCTTTCTTTTTGACCTCATCTATCATGTTAATACACAAAACGGCATTTTGTGTTATTTCGAGTGTTTGCAATGCAAGATTTAGGTTACGCTCAAGGCAGGTTGCATCACAAACTATAATAACGCAATCCGGATTTTCAAAGCATATATAATCCCGTGCAATTACTTCTTCTTCCGAGTGAGCCATCAGAGAATAAGTACCGGGAATATCAACAAGCTGATATTTTTTATTTTTTTTCCAAACGAAGCTTCTTTGAAAATCTGGTATAGTTAATTTATACGCTGTTAAAAGCTTTTTTATTGTTGTCTGGTCCAATATGAACTCCTTCGTCTTATTTTCCATTTGTTTTGCTTCTCCTTTTATAATATGTAAAAACGGACAAAAAAATTATCCTTGTCGAACTCTTATCATCATTTTTTAGTATATCATAATATCCATCATCATTTACAAGATGCCTCAAAAATTCTTTTCTGTCAGTGTTCAAATCAGTTCTATCTAATTGATACATATTTTTCATATAAGCAGCTTTTTCCTTCTCATTCTCTGTTAAT
>URVP01000086.1 GCA_900551345.1 uncultured Eubacteriales bacterium | reverse complement strand
GGAGTAAATGAAAAGACTAAAAAACTTGTGCTTGAAACTGCCGAAAGAATGGGTTATACAGCAAATGCAAACGCAAGAAGTCTTTCCAAGAAAAAAAACAAGACTATAGGCGTAGTGGTGCCTAACATCGAAAATCCCTATTTTGGACATCTTGTGCGTCATATTGACGAATTCGTTTGCAAAAAAGATTATAAGATGATTTTGTCTGTATCCAATGAAGATGCTGACAAAGAAGAAGAGATTATACGGGATTTTGTTTCCAAAAGGGTGGAAGGGATACTGATTGCACCGGTAAGTAATCTTAATCAAGAAAAAAATTACATGCCGCTGCTTCAGAAAAACCGAATTAAATGCGTCTTTGTCACTGCGTTTTATGAAAGCTTTGATTCATCATCGTATGTAATGACCGATCTTGATGAAGGTGCATATTTGATGACATCTTATTTATTGAAAACAGGACACAAAAACATTATATACATATTGGGTAATACACAAAACAGCATAGTTAATTCAGCCCGCAGCAGCGGATATTTTCGAGCTTTTAAAGATATGGCTAAAGACACCTCGGATAAAAACATCATAGGTTGTGAAAGCCTTGATTTTTTCAGTGCTTATAAAGCTACGCTCGCTCTTGTAGAAAAGAGAACAAATATTGATTCTATAATGACTGCAAATGACATAATGGCTTTCGGTGTGCTTCGTGCTTTGAAAGAAAAAAATATTGCCGTGCCTGAAGAAATCTCCGTTTGCGGATATGACAATCTTTTATTTACGGAAATTGCTTCAACACCCGTAACAACCGTAAATCAAGATTTAAAAACCATGGCTGAACGAGCTGTTGAAACAATAATGGCAATGGATGAAAAAGGTAAGACGGTGATTCGTGAAAAAATAAAACCTTTTTTGGTTCTTCGTGCATCAACAGCACCTAAAAATTAATAAAGGAGCTTAAAAATGAAAAAAATGCAACTTGTATCACATGTTCATTGGGACCCTGCATGGTATCTTCCTTATGAGCAATACAGAATTACACTGATCCCCCTTATGAAAAAGCTTTTGTACATACTTGAGCATAACGATGATTTTAAATCTTTTATGTTTGATGGACAAGTTGATGCCATAGATGATTATTTGGTCTTGTTCCCCGAAGACAGGTCAAGAATACAGAAGCTTGTTAAAAGCGGAAAACTTATTATAGGACCGTGGTATATACAGCCTGAAGAGTTTCTATTAAGCGGTGAAACTCATATTCGCAATATACTGATAGGTATAAAAAAATCAAAAGAATACGGAGAATATATGCCCGTTTCTTATTTATGTGATATGGTTGGACATATTACCCAGATGCCGCAGCTTGTAAAAGGGTTCGGCATGGATTACTTTGTTGGCTGGAGAGGGATTGTAGACGGTAAAGAGAGAGATTCTTCTGCATATATATGGGAAGCGCCTGACGGTTCTCGTGTTATTTTAAAGGCATTGACCAATGGGTATTATAATGCAATACCGTCCGATTTTGAAGGTTTCGAGGCAAAGATTAATGAGATGTATGAAAAGTTGGAACCTTATGAAAAAGGCGATAACATTCTTATAATGCAGGGTGCAGACCATCGACCGGCAGTCGAGAATATACCGCAGCTCATAAAGAAATATAATGAAAAATCCGGATGTGAAGCGATTGAGCAGGTTACTCTTTTAGAACATTTAAATTCGATTAATCCTGATGATTGCAAAGTTATAAAAGGTGAGATGCGTGCAGCTTTTTATCCTCATTCGTTTATTCTTACCGGTATTCTTACTGCAAGAATGAGCATTAAATATATGAACGAATATGTTTCTAGAGAACTTGAGCGATGGACT
This sequence comes from uncultured Eubacteriales bacterium, assembly GCA_900551345.1. Classification (GTDB taxonomy): domain Bacteria; phylum Bacillota; class Clostridia; order Monoglobales; family UMGS1388; genus UMGS1388. The sequence continues at coordinate 4,488 of URVP01000086.1, read as the reverse complement.
GAACCCTTCGCCTGTATAAATTCCTGGATAAACGGAGTTGAATACCCCAAACAGCTTTTGTATTATGCATGGATAAAGCAGCTTAAATGCTCTTTTCACGATTGTATATACGGCGGACATGTGGACTCGGTAACCAAAGATATTTTTAACGACTATAAAAAAATACTTGAAATAACCGACTGGACAAAAAGACAAAGTCTTTTTGAACTCACTAAGTCAATTAATACAGTAGGCGATGGTGACAATATTACAGTTTTCAATCCTGCCCAGTGGGAACGAAAAAATTATACTGTAGAGCTTAAATATCTTGTTAAACAAGATACCCCTGCCTGTGATTTTGCAGTATTTACGGATAGCGGAGAATATCTTCCCGTCCAGGTAATGGGAATGAGGGCCGGAATAAAAAGTTACACTGACTTTTCCTTTAATCAATGGGAGCAGTGTGAGCCCGAAGTGTATAATGAATATTCTCTATGCGTCAATATTCCTTCCATTCCGGGTTTTGGATATGTTAATATGGGTATTAAGCCCATTGAGATAATTGAACAGGACAACACAGAATATATTGAAGTGTTTAAGGGGACCCATGGTAAAACCGACCTGGTTTTAACCGGAAATGTGTGCGAAAACAGCTTTCTTCGTGTGACACTTAAAGATAACGGTTACATATCGGTTTATGACAAAATGACCGATTCTAATTATGATGATATTAACCGGATAGAAGAAGGCGGAGATAAAGGCGACTTGTATAATTATTCTGTGCCTTATTCAGATTGTTTATATTATGACAGCGGTGCTCAAACCAATACTTACATTGAGCATAAGGGTAATAATAAAGTTACATTTGTTACCGAGAGGAAGTGGATGCTTCCTGAAAATGCCGATGGAGGTTTGCGTTCGGATAATTTAGTGTTAAATACGGTTATTACATATGCAACCGTATACGCTTTCAGCAAAACTATAGAGCTGCGTACAGTTATTGACAATAAATCAAAAGACCATCGTTACAGATTATATATTCCGTCCGGGATAAAGGGTGACTGTATACACAGCGGTTCTCAGTTTTATGTGAATGAAAGAAAAAGGAAACAGGAAATTCCTGACAGTTATATTGAAAGACCTATGAACAATCAGCCTCAAAGGCTTTTTACAGATATATCGGACGGCAAAAGAGGGATAGCAGTAATCAGCCGTGGATTTTCGGAATATGACGCAAAGGAAAACGGTGACATTTATTTTACCTTGCTCAGATGCGTGAGCCATCTATCCAAAGCTACAATTGCAGAGCGTTCCTATTGCACTGCCGGTCCTCAATATGAAACACCCGATGCACAAGAGTTGGGCAGACACGAAATTGAATATGCTTTATATTTCCACAACGGAGGATGGCAAGAAGGCGAAGTCCTAAAGGCATGTGATGAATTTTATGCTAAACCCGAATGCGTTCAAGGCGAAAAATACCGAGGCAAGCTGTCTGCAAGTGAAAGCTTTATAAAACTTACGGGAGACGGGCTTATGCTGAGCGCCGTAAAAAAAGCGGAGTCGGGCAATGAATGGATAATAAGGGTCTATAATTCTATAGGAAACACGGTAAAAGGCAGTATTTCTTTGATACGAAATATAGATAAAGCTTATAAAACCAATTTAAATGAAGAGCACGAATATGAGCTTGTTTGCACGGACTGCAATGTGGAGTTTACAGTAAAACCGTATGAAATATTTACAATGGCATTAGTCTTTAGGGAGGTATAAAACATGAAAGATTCAGCAAAAGAAGTGCTTTTGGAAATCCGGCATAATTTAGAGGAAGGCATTATTCCTTTTTGGCTTGAAAAAGGTATAGACAAGGAATACGGCGGCTATCTTACTTGTTTTGATGAGCATGGCAATCTTACTGATGACACGGATAAATACATAGTTACACAAACAAGAATGATATGGGGGTTTTCCGCTTTATATGAGGAATATAAGGACGAGCGTCTTAAAATGGCGGCAAAACAGGGATATGAATTCTTTGTAAAATATTTTTGGGACAAAGAAAAAGAAGGCTGGTTTTGGAAAGTTAAGCGTGACGGAACCTTAATCGATGACGGAAAGGTGGTATATGGAGAGGGTTTTGCCATATATGCTCTGGCAAAATACGGTCAGGTTTTTGACGATAAAGAAGCCATTGATTACGCATCCAGAACATTTGACCTTTTGCAGATATACTGTGCTGACACTTTAAGAGGCGGATATTATGAAAATCTCGAACCGGATTGGACGATTTCAAGCCCCGGCTTTGCTGCGGGTGACAGAAAGTCCCTTGATATACATATGCACCTTATGGAAGCTTTTACATCTCTTGCACAAGCTACAGGAAGAGAAATACACAAAAGAAAACTTCGGGAATGTATAGATATAATTCTTACACATATGGTAAATCATCAGTACGGATGCGGACTTAATCAGTTTGATATAGAATTTAACCCAATACCTGCCATCAACATAAGAAGAACTTGGAATGCAGAGCGTGCAACGGGTGAGGTTATTGAAACGCCTACCGATACTACCTCTTACGGTCACAATGTAGAGCTTGGATGGCTTATTAACCGTGCTGCTGATGTACTGGGACTTCCGTCTGATTATAATAACGATCTTATCAGAAAACTTGACGACCATTCTCTTAAATTTGGTTTTGACAATGAACTTGGTGGGGTTTACCGTGACGGAACACATAACGGACCTGCCCTTGTAACTGATAAGGAATGGTGGCAGAACTGCGAAGTGCTTATAGGATACCTTGATACATACGAAAGAACGGGCGACGAAAAATATTTTGACGCTTTTTACAAAACATGGCAGTTTGATAAAAAATACTTTATAAATCACCAAACCGGAGAATGGCGTCAGCTTTTGAAAAGAGACGGCACACCCATTGTAAGCGATATAGGAAATCCATGGAAAGCCATATATCATACAGGCAGGGCAATGCTTGAATGTAAACAAAGACTTGAGAAAATAATTAATTGACAGGAGTAATTTAGTGTGAAAAGAATAGTTACAATACAAGATATATCGTGCATAGGTAAGTGTTCTCTTACGGTTGCGCTTCCGATTATTTCGGCCATGGGGGTAGAAGCTTGTGTAATACCCACGGCTGTTTTATCTGCGCATACAGCGTTTGACAGCTTTACTTTTCACGATTTGACAGAAGAAATACCAAAAATAAGGGACAATTGGGAAAAACAAAACATTGGGTTTGATGCTGTATATACCGGATACCTGGGTTCTTTTCGTCAGCTGGATATGGTTGCTGATTTTATAACCGCACAAAAGAAGAACAACACTCTTGTATTTGTTGACCCGGTAATGGCTGATAACGGCAAACTGTATCCCGGATTCGATATAGATTTTGCACGCCGTATGAAAATGCTTTGCTCAAAGGCAGATATTATAGTTCCCAATCTTACGGAAGCATCATATTTGCTGGAGATTCCATATGTCGCTGAAGATTATGATGAAAAATACATACGCAGCATTTTGATTAAACTTTGTGAAACAGGTGCTAAAAAAGCTATTCTTACAGGAATAACATTTGATAAAGCCAGTCTTGGTGCAGTTTGTTATGACAGCGAAAATGACAGATTCTATAAATACTTTAATCGTCATATTAATGTTACATATCATGGAACAGGGGATATTTTTGCTTCATCTTGTCTGGGTGCTGTTATGAGAGGGATGTCCCTTGATGAATCAATAAGCTTAGCTGTTGATTTTGTCCTTGAATGTATTCTAAAAACGCAAAGTGACCCAGATCATCGATGGTACGGAGTTAATTTCGAGGAAGCAATACCCATGCTTACAGACTGTTTAAAACAGATGTAAATTTTGCATACGGAGGTTCGTTATGAAATTTAAAAAAGGTTTTACAGCTTATAATGCGGATAGCATAAAGGTTAATGATAAGGATATTGTATTTTATGATATTCGGTCGGGAAATTTCGGTATTCACGGGCTGTATGAACCGTACAAAGGTCAGGGTTACAGGAGGATTCCTGATGATGTAGCTAAAGCAACCAGCGAAAAAGTTTGTGGTTTATACCGCAATACTGCCGGCGGCAGAATTAGATTTGCAACAGATTCAAACAGTGTTGCAGTAAGAATTAAAGTACCTCATGTTACATTAAGATCCACCTTAACACTGGCTGTAACGCTGGGGTGCGATGTTTATACAGAAAAAAACGGATTCGATTATCACAGGGGAACTATACTCCCACCTGTTGACATGCATGATGAGTATGACGGTATGTTATGGGTAGGAGAGGGTATGAAGGAAATAACCGTTAACCTGCCATTGTACAATGACATTGACGAAATATACATAGGTCTTAAAAAAGATGCGATAATGAAACCGCATCGGCCTTACAAAATCAGCAAACCTATTCTTTTTTACGGTTCTTCAATTACTCAGGGTGCTGCCGCCTCCAGACCGGGAATGTGCTATGA
>URVP01000085.1 GCA_900551345.1 uncultured Eubacteriales bacterium | reverse complement strand
ATAGTCCGTACGGGATTCGAACCCGTGTTACCGCCGTGAAAAGGCGGTGTCTTAACCCCTTGACCAACGGACCATCTTTATGCCGGCTACATGACTTGAACACGCGACCCTCTGATTACAAATCAGATGCTCTACCAACTGAGCTAAGCCGGCTAACTTTTCTAATGCGGGTGAAGGGACTTGAACCCCCACGCCTTACGGCACAAGAACCTAAATCTTGCATGTCTGCCAATTCCATCACAGCCGCACATTTGATTAGTATAAATATTTAAAAATTTTTCACACGAGAAACAGTATACCATATTTTCAGAAAAAGTCAATTATCTATTGTTAATTTGTGTTGATTTTTTACACTTTTTACTGTATAATTAATATAATAAGGAATGAAAAGGTGTATAAAAATGAAAAAAACGAAAAGAATTAATGACACTAAAGATAAGCTCCATTTGTTTCTGGTTCAAACACCTGTAGCCAGTATACTTCTAAAGCTGCTGGAATTGTTTTCTGTAAGCATAGGATTTTCTCTTATTTTAACCTTTGTTGTCGGCAGTGTTCTTGCAAAACTGCAGAATTATCATGTTACGGCTGTTACTTATACCACATTGACAATTTCTTTGCTTGGTTTTTTTGTGCTGGGCGGAATATTTCTAAACGGTTTTAGGCGTTTTTGCCACAGCGTTAAGGAATATCTTATTATTATGCTTACTGCTTATGGAGTGTTTTTGTGTACCTCATATTGGGGACTGGGACTTAAATTTTTGCCAATCAACGGAGAAATTCTTGAACAGCTTCCATCATGGCTATATAACGGATGGACAAACAGAGCTTTTGAAAATGTATTTTTGCCCTTGAGAATTTTCGCTTATTTTCAGTGGGTTCCCGATTGGGCATCTCTTACGGCTGTTCATGTTTTGTACATAGGCATGATAGTTTTTTTCGCATACAAGGGCGGAGGCGAATTTGTATCGGTTCAGCATTTGATAGATAAAATTGATCCGGCAAACATCATGAATAATAAAAATGCAAAAGCAAGAGCACGATATGAAAGACGGCGTAAAAGAATTATGCGTACCAACAAGGATAAGCTTGATGACGCTGATGTAGATTATGATGATGCCCAATATAAAGAATATTTAAAAGATGCTTTTAATAATGAATATGATGATGCCCCTGTTGTTGAGGAAGAGGAGGATACTTCCGAATATGCCCAGCAGTATGATGAATATATGAAGGACGCTTTTGATGTCAGCTTTGATGAAGAACCGCTCTATGAAAAGATAGAACTTGAAGAATATTCAAAGCAATATGAAGAGTTTATGAAGGATGCATTTAACGCTCCTGCACAGGAAAATGGTGACGACTCTGAAAATGATGATTTTGATGAAGAATATAAGTATTACGCTAATGAATACGATGAGTATATGAAAGATGCTTTTGACGGAAAAGAACTGTAAATTGCTATGCACTTAGTAATAAAAAAACGCCTCAGCGAGTGTACAATTACTTGCTGAGGCATTATTTTATGTAATTATTATCGTATCATTAAGTATAGTTATTCTTTAAAATTCAACCGGCGTTGCCATAATTTCTGTTTGTGTCGATTCACTCCATAAAAAGACCTTAGCTTTTTCGGCTCCTTGAGTATTCTCAAGGCTGAACTTTGCAGATTCGGCAGAATGTGCGTCAATACTAATGTTTTTAAGTCCTAAGCTTATTAGAGTGTCATTAATGTCATATACTGCAACAACAGCCATGCCGTTTGAAGCCACTTCAGTGTTATTTTCAAATGTGACATAAAGATTTGAAAGATTATGTTTGTCTGCAAAGATTGCACTGCTGTCCGTAATGCTGAGAGGCAAATGAGCCGAAACTCCATCGGGTAGGTTGGTTGCCGTCTCATATTCGTCAGCGGTTATGTATTCAAATCTATTTCCGCTGAAGTTGGTTTTAAAATAAGCATTTTTATTTGGATAATATAATTTTGAATAAAACAATCCGTCATTATCGTTATATAAGAACGGGAACCATGGATAATATCCGGTGAAAACAGTTCCTGTTCCGGTATTAACAGAAGAAGAGGGGTTCTGTATGAAAGGGAAACCGCTTTCATATGATTTGTCGTTACATTGTACATCAGCTGTCCAGTCGTAGTGCTCTCCGTTTGGAATCGTTGCAATTGTTTCATCACTAAGCAGAAAGTATCTGTGCTGTGCAAGCTTCATACTGTTAAGCGTATCATCACCGTAGTTTGGATCGTCCCATGTAATGTCTACATGGTACCAGTTATCACCGAGTTTTACCAAGCTCCAACCATGCCCCATTCCGCCTATGATATTGTTATCATTGTCATATATATAGTCACTTGTGCAGAATTTTGTCTCGATTCCTAAAAGAGATAACAGATAATTGTATGCCAAGCTGTAGCTTTGGCATACACCTGTCTTTTTTACAATAATTCCGTATGCAGTGTAGTCGTCATTGGTTAGCGTTCCATAGTTATATTCACATTCGCTTGCAATATAATCATGCAGCGCAAGAACCATATCTTCGTTTGTCATACCTTTTTTTATGCATTGGCTTAATATAGCCGCAGTTTGTTCTTCAAAAATCTTTTTGTACTCAGCTGCATTTTCCATATATGTAGGTATTATGGTGGTTATTTTGCCGGTAGCCAAGCTGTAAGAGACACTGTATTTACTTCTTATGTAAAAAAGTCCGGGGTTTTCGTTAACAGCCTTATTGTAAGTTTCCTGCAAATGCTTAACATCACTGCTGCTGGTTATGTATAGGTTATATTCTGCAATGTTAATTTGCGTATTCATGTTTTTAAGGTTTTCACATATCAAATAATAAAGTGTCTTTTTGCTGCTTTGCAACGATATGTCCGAGGGCATATTAGTATTAGCACTTATTAGTTTGCCGTCAGCAATAATTTCTGCATTAAAATATTTTGTAGCGATTTGCTGAGAGGTTGCATTTGCACTTATTGAAAATAGAATCATAAACATTGCCACAAAAGAAAGAGTTCTTTTTAACATGATAATCTCACCTTTCAGTCACTCATTATAGCGTTTATCATACAATATGTCAATAATATATTGTTTTAAGACATTTTTTTCGTTAAAAAAACTTGAAATTTTTTGTAAATTCACTTGAAATTGTGTTTGTTTTGTGATATTATAATCATATCGTGTCTCAGATAAAACGATGATTCAGGAGGTGAGCAGGTTGCCTAACATTAAGTCAGCAAAGAAAAGAGTAAAAGTAGCTGCTAAAAAGACTCTGGAAAACCAGATGATTAAATCACAGCTTAAGACCGTTATTAAGAAGTACGAAGCAGCTGTTGCACAAGGAGATAAAAACAGTGCAGCAGAGCAGTATACAGTTGTTATTAAGAAGCTTGATCAGGCTTGTGCAAAGGGTACTTATCATAAAAATACCATTTCAAGAAAGAAGTCTCGCATGACCAAACTTCTCAATAAAATGGCATAATTTCAATTAAAAACAGAAGACCGCCGATATGCGGTCTTTTTTGCTGTTGAATGATAGTCTAACAAAACCATATTGAGTAGAATATTTATAAAAACAGGAGGATTTGTTTATGAAAAAACTTGTTGCACTATTTCTCGTTTTTATTTTTGCGTCGGTGAATACCGTATATGCGTTCAGCTTCCCGGAGCCTGATTGGGGCAGCTTGTTAAGAGAAAGAGAAACTATAGTAAAAACTGAAGAGTTTGAGCTGTATGCCGAAGCTAATCCTTCGGCGGCACCTTATTACGGGGCTCGGCTTGAACCAAAAAGCGGCACATATATCGGTATGATAGCTGAAACATCAGATGATTTTAAACCTTTGGGAAGTTATCTTACCTATATTCAGGATATGTGGCAGACTGACCTTTATTATCCTGCTAACAATATGATACAAAACGATAATGTAGTAACTATGGTGGGCTGGACGATTTCCAATCTTGACAGTGTTGACTATAATACTGTAAGAAATGTTTTAGACACTTTAAACGGATATAACAAACCTATGTTTATACGGTTCGCCAATGAAATGAATGTTTCCACTCTGGGTGACGACCCGGATAAGTATAAGCAGGTATTCAGAACTGTTGCCGATATGGTTCATGAATATCCCAATTTTGCGGTTGTTTGGGCTCCTAATGATATTGGAGCGCTGGATAGACCTTTTGAATATTTTTACCCGGGCGATGAATATGTTGACTGGATAGGCGTAAGCTGTTATTCTATTAAGTATTTTACGGGTAATCAGAATACAAGTTATAACGACAGCGTTTATTTCATGACAGGTGATTATTCCTGGGCTACAAACCGGATTAAGCCCATTATGGACTTTATGGAAAAGAATAATATTAATAAGCCGGTTATGATAAGCGAAGAAGGAGTAGCTACTGCCAATAAGTACGGCGATAATATGGAAAGCTGGGCTTCTCCCAGATTGCGTAATATGCTTTATTATCTTGCAATGAAATATCCTCAGATAAAGATGATAAACTATTTTAATACGCATCGCGCTGATGAGACTGAAACCTTTGATATCTCAGGTTATTCCTATGCAGAGGAAATTTTTAAACAGGCTGAGGATTGCGGCATGTATATAAGGGGATATGGGGAAGAGCCTGAATTTGTGTTCAAACCTGCAAACGATGCAGGAAATCTTTATCCTGACTCTAACGGATATGTTAACTTGTATACATATGCGTATTTTGCAAATCAACCGAATTTTACGGTTAATTATACAATAGACGGAGTATGGTATCATTCATCAAATACTATTCCTTATACTTGTCCCGTAAACATATCCAATCTTTCTGACGGCAAGCATACGGTGACAATTTCTGCATTTGACAGGTCTAAAGAGTATGTGTTCTATAAATCGGGAAATGCAATCAGATTTGGCAGTGAACCTGATACAAGCGATGTGGGTTACAGCCCTGAATCTCAAAGTCAAATAAGCGTAACGCTTAACGGAGAAAAACTTACATTTGACCAGCCGCCCGTGATTCAGAATGACAGAACCCTTGTACCTCTTCGTGTAATTTTTGAAGCTCTCGGAGCACAGGTTAACTGGGACGATGCTACTCAAACCGTAACAGCTGACAGAGACTCAATTACAATAGTTCTGCAAATAGGCAATACTGAAATGAAAGTAGGAGATAAATCCCTTACTTTGGATGTGCCTGCTCAGCTTATTAACGATAGAACCCTTGTACCGGTGCGTGCTGTAAGCGAGGCATTCGGATGCAGTGTGGATTGGGATGATGCCACTCAGACGGTTTTAATTACGGATTAGTTAGAAACTATCCGACTGCCGGCAATGACATATGATAAATCATTGTTTAAATGTTGCAATGCAGGCCGGTTAATATAATAGGAAGTATGTGATTTTATGAAAAAAATGTTAAAAAATTTAAGGGGAATATTACTTTGCCTGATTATTGCTGTTCCGGCTCATTTTTTGGGCTTAATGTTTCCTGTTGTGGGCGGCCCTGTAATTGCCATTTTAGCAGGTATGATAATTTCTATTTTTTGGAAAGACAAGGGTGAATTTGGCTGTGGAATAACATTCACCGGTAAAAAAATATTACAATGGGCAGTAGTACTTTTGGGTTTTGGCTTGAATTTGTCGGTTGTTTTGGAGACGGGTAAACAGAGTCTGCCGATTATAATAAGCACAATCGGTATCAGCCTTATTATTGCATATGTCTTACACCGTGTTATGAAAGTGCCAAGTAAGATAAGCACGCTGATAGGAGTGGGAAGTTCCATTTGCGGAGGAAGCGCCGTTGCTGCTACAGCACCTGTTATTGATGCTGACGACTCAGAGGTTGCTCAGTCCATTAGCGTAATATTCTTATTTAATATACTTGCGGCTTTGATTTTCCCTCATTTGGGAGCAATGCTCGGATTTTCAACTCACAGCGGCGAAGCATTCGGGATATTTGCAGGAACTGCAGTAAATGATACTTCTTCAGTGACGGCATGTGCTTCAACTTGGGATAACTTATACAACCTGGGCAGTGCTACGCTTGATAAAGCAGTTACTGTAAAGCTGACCCGTACATTGGCAATTATTCCGATTACTCTTGTACTTGCTTTTTTAAGAACAAGAAAGGAAAAGAACAGCGGCAGTAAGGTAGATTATAAAAAGATTTTTCCGTTCTTTATTATATGGTTTGTGGTTGCCTCTATAATAACTACCGTTTGCACTTCGTTTTTTAATGTACCTTCAGAGGTATTCAATCCGCTTAAAGAACTTAGCAAATTTTTAATTATAGTAGCTATGGGTGCAATCGGACTTAATACTGATATTGTAAAACTGGTTAAAACAGGCG
>URVP01000084.1 GCA_900551345.1 uncultured Eubacteriales bacterium | reverse complement strand
CGGTTATGGTGGGTATAGCAGTTATTATTTCAGATATGTGGGGAAGAATGGTTTTCTGGGGCGGCGGACGCCGAAGCAGAGATGACGATAACGGCTCAAATGCAATTCTTATGATAATCGGCTTGGTGTTTATGATACTTGCACCTATTGCCGGTCAGCTTATGAAGATGGCACTGAGCAGAAACAGAGAATATCTTGCCGATGCTACGGCTGTTAAGTTTACCAGAAACCCTGACGGACTTATAAGTGCATTGCAGAAGCTCGGGGGTGAAACTCAGCCCGTGCGTCGTGCAACAAATGCAACAGCTAATCTTTATATAACAAATCCTATGAACGCTCTTAAAGGTAAGGGTATGAGCAATTTATTTTCAACACATCCGCCTATTGAGGCACGAATCGAAGCACTTAGAAAGTTAAAATAAAGGAAAAGACGATTAATATGATTAATAAATTACTTCTTGCAACAAACAATGCCAATAAATTAAAGGAATTTCGCCGTATCTTTGATGGGAGCGGAATAGAGATACTTTCTCCCTCGCAGCTTGGTATAAACCATGAAGTGGAGGAAGATTCTGATACATTTAAAGGAAATGCATATAAAAAGGCTTATGAATTCATGCAGATAAGCGGTCTTCCCGCAGTTGCTGATGACAGCGGCTTGTGTGTAAATGCACTTGACGGCAGTCCCGGGGTGTATTCGGCACGATTTGCCTCTGAAAACGGCGAAAATTCTGATGATGAAGCTAATAATGACAAGCTTCTGCGTCTTATGCAGGACAAAGAGGACAGGAGTGCTTATTATGTGTGTGCAATAGCTCTTGTAAATACTGACGGAACCGTTATAGAGACAGAAGGCCGATGCAGTGGTGAAATCGCTTATGAAAGAAGCGGAAGCGGCGGTTTCGGTTACGATTGTATTTTCTATCTGCCTGAATACGGGTGTACTATGGCGAGCATAAGTGCCGATGAAAAAAACAGTATGAGCCACCGCAGCAAAGCAATACATGAGCTTTTTAATGAAATGAAAAACAGGCAAGCGTAAAACGCCTGCCTGCCTATTAAAAATCTTTGGCAGTTTAATGTTCATATGTTTAGGTTTGCTGATTTATATAATTCAGCAGCCGCAGTCGTTATTGCAGAACAACAGGATAATGATGATTACGAAGAAAAGGATAGTGCAATCCATATTCTTAAAGTTGCATGACATTATTGTTCAACTCCTTTTAATTAAGCTGTCAAGATGTTGTTTTCAATATCATACTATGTAAAACCTTTTTATAATGTTAATGCTTACAAAAATTTTTTATCATCCAGCTACAAGGAGGGATTTTATCTAATGAAAGCGCTTATACTTTCGGTAAAAGCGGGACAGGGCCACAATCAATGCGCAATGGCAATTACCGAGGCGCTTAAAACAAGAGGCTTTGAGTGCCGCACACTTGATACGCTTGAATATATCAACTCTCTTTTGGGAAAAACGATCGACAAAGGATATCTTATCACTACAAAGAAACTTAAAAGTGCATATTCCAAGTTCTATCGTCTCGCCGAAATGCGCGACCCTGAAGGTAAACATCCCCTTGCATATGTTACCAACAATCTTTTTGCAATAAAATTAAAAAAATACATATCAGAATATGATCCCGATGTTATAGTGTGTACACATATCTTTGCAGCGCAGATGCTTGCGCAAATTAAAAATCTGGATGCAGTAACGGTGGGAGTTGTAACTGATTTTACCGTACATCCTTTTTGGGAGGATGCAACTCTTGATTATTATGTAACCGCAGCAAAACAGCTCAATAATCAGATGGTAAAAAAAGGACTGCCTGTAGAAAAAATTCTGCCTATAGGAATACCCATTCAAGGAAAGTTCCGCAGTTATATGGATAAAGCCGAGGCTAGGTGGACTTTGGGCTTGGAAGATAAACTTACAATACTTGTGATGAGCGGCAGTATGGGATATGGGAAAATTTCCAACACTATAAAAAAACTGGACAAGATGGATTCAGATTTTCAAATTGTATCCATATGCGGCAGCAATAAGCGAAGCAAAAGAAATATTGATAAACTTGAAACAAAAAAAAGAGTTTATAACTATGGATATGTAAACAATGTTGAAGTGTTTATGAGTGCCGCCGATTGTATTATAACAAAGCCGGGCGGACTTACCACCAGTGAGGCTCTTGCTAAAGGACTTCCCATAATAGCGGCAGGTGCTATCCCCGGGCAGGAGGAGCGTAATCTTGAATTCCTGCTTAATAACGGTGTTGCAATGTATGCCAGCAAAACATTTCCTGTTGATGAATGTCTGTTTCATCTTATCGTTGAGCCTCAGCGGCTGGAACTTATGCGCAGGAGTGCGGAGTTATTGGGCAAACCGGATGCTGCAGAAAAACTTGCCGATATATTGCTGAAAGAGGTTCAAAAAGCAAAGGAGACCAATCAATGAACCCGGTAGATATATACAAAAGAGCCTATAAAATGCTTGAAAATGTTACTCCTCTTGATGTGGATTGCGGCAAGGCATGCGGAAAAGCATGCTGTGAGGGAGATGAAGAGACGGGAATGTATCTTTTCCCTTATGAGGAAAAAATACTTGAAAATGCAGAGTTCTTAAAAATAATCCAAAGTGATTTTGAATATAAAAAGGGCGTATATGCATCGCTTGCGCTTTGCACACCGCCCTGTGATAGGAGTCTAAGACCTCTTGCTTGCCGTATATTTCCGCTTTTCCCTTATATAACCGTACAGGGCGATTTAAAGATAATTATGGATCCCAGAGCCAATGCCATGTGTCCTCTTGCTCGCCGTCTTGAAGTGAGTGATCTTAACCGCCGTTTTGTAAGAAGGGTGGAAAATATATTTAAATTTCTTATTCGATTTGAAGATACGGAAACCTTTTTGTTTGAGTTATCTCGGCAGATCGACTTTTAATCTACCATATGAATACACGCTCCTCCGGCGGAAGATACATTCCGTCGGAGCTTTTTATATCGTAAGTCTCGTAAAATTTATCATAGTTTTGCAATACTGCATTAACCCTCACTTTTGATGGAGAATGTTCATCAAGAAGAAGTGTTGTTATCAGGTTCTCATCCGGTATTACCTCAGCCCAGGATGCTGCATAGCTTTCAAACATCATGTCAAAGTTAAATCCTTCATGTTTTGATGCAGTTTCTATTATGCAGGACATGGCTCCCAAGTCGGCTATATTTTCATTGAGAGTATATTCTCCGTTTACAAACTGACCTTTAATCACTTCAATTTTACTGTAACGATCCATAACTTTTTGAGAAAGCTCTTCAAAACTCTTAAAGTCTTCCTCCGTCCACCAACTTTTGTAATTTCCCTTTTCGTCATATAGAGCGCCCGAACTGTCAAATGCATGGGAAAGCTCGTGGGCGATTACCGTTCCTATTGCACCTAAAGTTTGCTCATAGGAAAAGTCAGGGGAATACATGGGTCTTTGAAGTATACCTGCCGGTAGAATAATCTCATTGTTTGTAGGTGAATAAAAAGCGTTAACCGTTTGAGGACTGATCAGCCATTCATCACGATCAATGGGGATATTTATTTTTGATGCATCGTCTTTAAACATCTGACTGCTTATTTTCGCCGTATTGTAAAACAGATTGCCGCCCTGCTGCACAGACAGTATATCCGCATTTGAATAATAATCGGTAAAGGTTTCGGGACCGCCGATTTTTATTTTCATATTTTCAAGCTTTTTAACGGCACTTTCTTTTGTTTCGTCGCTCAGCCAATCCAAAGCATTTATACGGCTGATGTATGTTTCGATAAGCTCGTGAGTCATATCGGAAATTATCTGTGTTGTTTCATCATTGTAGAATTTATCCATATAATCTATTCCGATTAACATGCCAAACATTGAATCAGTATGCTGTAAGGCGGTTTCATCATGATTTGTTTTTTCCTCTACAGTAAAAAAGTTGTCGCTGAATTTTTGCTGTGCGTTTATAAAGTCTTGTGATAAAAATTGTGCTGAGTCACATAAAAGACATGATTTTATATAGTCTTTAAGCAGATTTGCGGATGCGTCTGACATAAAACTGTTTATCACATTCATCTGCCGTTTTTCTTCCACAATAAAACGATTTGGAAGCTCTATTCCCATAATGTTGAAGTAATGCTCAAGGTCTATGTTTTGAAACTCTGCTTTAAAACTATCAGGGGTATATTCATTATATCTGTTTTCAAACTCTAAATATTCATAATAATTAAGTGCCGAAGCCGCCATTGTTTTTTCAAAATTAAGTACATCATCTATTCTTGACTCCAGATTTCCGTCGTCTTCGCCTGCCAGACGGAAAAGGGTAAGAAGATATTCTCTGAATGCATTAAAGCTTTTTTCATCAACTAAAAGATAGTATGCATTCATCCCCGTGTCTGCTGCCGTAAGAGTAACTACCCTATGATCTGTATCAAGTTCATCGGGTCCTATGGATACGGGAATCAGACTGAACATGTAATTATCCTTTGCTATATTTGCCATAACTTCAAGTATGTCAGAAGTACTTCTCGCTGCATCCAGCATTTCAAGATAAGGCTTTATAGGCTGAGCGCCCTCTGCATTTCTTTTTTCCATATCTGCTGCCGAAAGATAATAGTCATATGCTTTTTTTCGTATGCTTCCTTCGGGTTCATCGGCATAGCTCATAATTATTTCTTTGATATCTTGGTTCTTTCTTTCTTCCGCTTCACTGAGAGCTGACCACGCAAAATAACCCGGCTGCAAACTGTTGTTTCTAATCCATTTTGCATTTACGGCTTCGTAAAAATCGTCCTTTTTGTCTATAGTTGTATATATTGAGTCAATTCTGTCTGCAAGGATTAACACTTGCTCCTGAGTTATATAATCCTCTGCACCTAAAAGGCCCGGTTCAACACCTTTTATAATACCTGCCGCAGAAAGCCTGTCAACATCGTCTTTTGCCCATTCGGGAGTGTCGCTGAAGGTCAGCGGTTCGTTTGTTTGGGGCAGGTCTTTAATCGCTCTGCCCAGCATAACAAAGGCTTCTATGCGCAGTATGTTATCATATGGGCGTATGGTAGAGTCCTCATACCCGCTGAGTATTCCGTTGGCACAGGCAATTTGCAGGGTTTCTTTGTCCTCGTTATCAATTGACTGCCAATCTGTAAATTCTGCGTTGCATTCATCCGCACCTTTAAGGTTGTTTACTCCGATTGCATAGATAAACTGTTCGGCAGTATATAAGCGGCTTGCGAACTCCTCTGTATCCGCCGCTGCGGGTAATGCTGATAAAATAAGTACAAATACAAGTATTAATGCCGTAAGTCGCTTTTTCACCATTTTCACCGACCCTTTCCCCTTTTATTGTAACATAACTACAAGTCGTAAATGGACTTGTTACACACCGTTTGTGCTGTGTTTATTATATCATACAATATTTTTGACATAAAAGCAATAACATAATATCTTAAATTGACTTATGATATAAGGAGAATTGCTGTATAAAACAAAAAACCGCATTAGCGGTTTTTTGCCCGGTTAATCAGTTTATCTGTTGTATCTCATTGTGTCGAGCATATTGTCAAGAGCGTTGCCCACTGTTGTAAACATTCTGTCGGTTTTCTTTTCAAGACGCCGTATGTCTTTCTTATCAATGGGGCTTACCATCATTGACATTCCTGCGCCGATAACAACGCCCGTTGCCATTCCTTTAATAAAGCTTCCTGCACTCGTCATGTTAAATCGACCTTTCCTGTATTTTTGTTGCTTCGCAGACGGTGAAGTCCGGAGGATTAGACTTCGCCTGTCTGCGATTTTTCCGTTCTCTAATATTATTTTCATTATGTTTTGTTTTATATCTGTTATTTTTTGTTAATGTTCCTCTTGACCTTTTGTTATATATTGAATATAATATTAAATATAAAATTTTTTATAATAATAAAAGGAGGATTGTGCCCGTGCCTATTAAAATAAGCAATGAGCTGCCTGCGGCTCAAACATTAAAAAATGAAAACATTTTTGTCATGACCGAAAAAAGGGCAATGCGGCAGGATATTCGTCCTCTTAAAATAGCAATACTTAATCTGATGCCTACTAAAATTGTTACTGAAACTCAGCTCTTGCGCCTTATCGGTAACACGCCGCTGCAAGTTGATGTGGACCTTATAAATATGTCCAGCCACAAATCAAAAAATACTTCACAAGAGCATTTGCTTTCTTTTTATAAAACATTCGATGAAGTTATCGACACCAAATATGATGGCATGATTATTACCGGCGCTCCGGTTGAAAAGCTTGAGTTTGAACAAGTTGACTACTGGCAGGAACTTTGCCAAATTATGGAATGGACAAAAACGCATGTCACCTCAACCTTTCATATATGCTGGGG
>URVP01000083.1 GCA_900551345.1 uncultured Eubacteriales bacterium | reverse complement strand
GACTGGGCAACCGCAGCATAACTCCCGATTCTTTGGGACCTCGTGTGGTAAACTCCCTTTTGGTTACCCGCCATCTTTTTGACATAATGCCCGAAAAACAGCAGGGCGGTTTAAGGTCGGTATGTGCCGTTACTCCCGGTGTGCTGGGCATAACGGGAATAGAAACGCTGGAAATTATCCGAGGGGTGGCGGACAGGGTAAAGCCTTGCCTTGTTATAGCCATTGACGCCCTTGCTTCGAGAAAAATGGAGCGTATAAGCCGCACGGTGCAGATAGCCGATACGGGAATAAATCCCGGTTCGGGCGTAGGGAACCACCGCAGCGCAATAAATATGGAAACACTGGGCGTACCCGTAATAGGTATAGGCGTCCCCACAGTTGTGGACGCCGCCACAATGGCAAACGATACAATAGATATGGTTATTGACCAGCTTATACGAAGTGTGAGCAGGGGCAGCGAGTTTTTCAAAATGCTAAGTGATGTTGACCGTGAAGAAAAATACCGTATAATCGAGGAAACCCTTACGCCGGGCGATATGGGTAATTTTATCGTAACACCCAAAGAAGTTGACGATATAATAGAAACTGTTGCACAGATTATTGCAAACGGTATAAACATGGCACTTCATCCATCGGTAACGCCCGAGCAGATAAACAGGTATTAATAAGCTTGTGCGGGCATATAAATATAAAGGTACACAAGGTTTTAAACAAACGATGGAAGGTGACAATGTGAAGCTGTGCAGAATGTATGTAAAAAAAAAGAAAATTTCCGTTTTTTGCGGTTGTTATAATATTAATCGGGCTTATTATGTTTTCAGGATATACCGCCATGTATTTTTCAGACAGCGGCAGTTATGTGGGCATAGTCAAGACTCGTCTGCGATATACGGATCAAGACCATACCCCCGTGCTTGCACGCATTGCCCGGACTGTTATGGGGTTTGACCCGCTTCAGCCGGTGAGCATTGTTAAAAGCTCTCTTGCCGCTTCAGAGTCGCTTCCCTCCGAAGAGATAAAGGCGGCGTCGGTCCGCACGGCGGCGCAGACTGAGGCTGCTGCCGAGGGTATGGGCACTATAACGGAAACCACCATACAGGCGTCATCTTCTGCCGGATATGCTTCGTATAACGGTGTGTATGTAAAAAACAGCACTACATATTCCATAGATGCAAAGGCTCTTTTTGAGCAGCCCCTTAAATATGAGAAAAGCTCAGAACCGACAGTGCTCATTCTGCACAGCCATGCTACCGAAGCATATAAGCCCACCGATGCAAATTATTATAAACAGTCGGATACCGACCGAACCCAGGACACAAAATATAATGTTGTCCGAGTGGGGGAGGAGATGGCAAAGGTTTTAAAAGAAGCGGGGATAAATGTTATCCATGATAAGACCCTTCACGATTACCCCGATTATAACAGTTCATATGTAAACAGTCTTAAGACCGTACAAAAATACATAAAAAAGTACCCGTCAATACAGGTTGTGCTTGATGTTCACCGTGATGCTATGGTGCGTGGGGACAATACTCTTGTTAAGGCGGTAACCCAAGTAGACGACCAAAAGGTTGCACAGGTAATGCTGGTTTGCGGCAGCGACCTTTTAGGTCTTGAACATTCAGGCTGGAGGGATAACCTGTCCTTTGCAGTTAAACTGCAAAACGAGATGAACAGTCTTTACCCCTGCCTTGCCCGGCCTATAGACTTCCGTAAGGAACGTTTCAACCAGCATATGACGCCCAATTCAATCATAGTAGAAGTTGGCAGCAATGCCAATTCCCTGGAGGAGGCAATCCTGGGCGGCAAATGTGCCGCTTCCGCTCTTGCACGCCTGCTTCAGTAAGTTGAGTAAAATAAATTTGTATAAAATAAAGGACAAATGCCTTGTGCATTTGTCCTTTGCTTTTTAAAATATATCATCACAGTCTACTATGCTCAGGTTCATCTGAGAGTGTTTGGTATTGCCGTATATTATCCAGTTGTCCGACGGTGAGAATGTGGGGTGCGGATGGGGGTGATAGTGCCGTCCGCATTTGTTCGGGAATTTCATTGCAGGCGGAACGGTAAGGGAGATATACCCCTCTTTACCCGTTTCTTTGTTAAAATAGGCTATACTGCTGAGTACCCCGTCCACCCAGGCGTATGTATTTATATCCGATACAAAACGGGTACCGGTAGAATCGCTGTGTGCGTGTGCGTGTCTGCCTTTCCACACAAGCTCATACTTATCCGGTTCGCTTGGGTCGTGCTTTACCACACCGTGGGGAATGTCGCACAGATATATACATGATCCGTCCGGCTTCCAGTATTCGTGGAAGGGTGTATGTGATACATCCATTTCATGCTCGTGAAAATATATGGGAAAAACTTCATCCTGCTTATCGTCATATATCCAAAGACGGTGATCCCAGGTATGCTTTTCGCCTGTCTCCTCCGACTGCCACCAGTCATGGCAGAATAGTATTCTGTTGCTCTTATCCGGAGCAAACTGAACATGAGTGGCATTCAGCAGGGTTTTGTGGACTATTTTATGCTTCTTCGTTTCCAAATCATAGAATCCTACATATCTGTATTTGCCCACTCTGCCGCAGTAAGCAACCCGGTTGTTGTCGCCGTTAAATGAGATATGATTGCTGAAAGCCTTAACCTGCTGCCCTTGCGAGATCTCGGTTGGAAATTCAAACAGTACCTCTTCTCTGTCGGGGGTGGTATCTTCAATATTCACCCCGTAGCATACTCCGTCTCTTGCATACCATAGCTTGCCCCGTGCCTCGTCAAGTACGCAGGACTCTACATCAAAGCCCTTAGTCACAAGAGGACGCACCTCCTGTTTTAAAAAGTCAGCTATCCACAAATTCTGCTTTTTGTCCTCGGGTGTTGAGGATATGTATACGAGAAATCTGTCGTCTTTTGACATGCTTATGGATGTAAAGTAAAAGTTCTGCTGTATACGATTGTCGGGATTGTACAATTTATATGATACAACTCCCGTAACTTCGTCCTTTTCCGGAGTGAGCAGTTTTCCGCCCAACGCCGATTTGATATAATTCATGTTAAAACCGTCCCTTTCACAGCTGTATAACATTAAGCTGATATTAGCAAATTAGAATATTCTTGTCAAGGGGTTTTTGACAAATTTTGTTATATTCTTTAGTTATAATTAAAAGTTCTGTTTCCGTTAAATTATTTATTGACTTTTACCAAATTTTATGGTATCGTATATTATATATTTGATAATTACAGCCATGATATCACAACTACAGCAAAGATGCACGGTATTTTTGACGGCTAATTGTATCTGCCGATTCAAATATGCCTGACGGAATGTAGCTCTGAACTGGAAAAATATTTTACGATGCAGATATATATCGGAATATAATATATGTTATAAGGGGTGTAATTACATGAAAAAGTTATTATGTGCGGCAATGATAGGAATTTTATTATGTGCGAATTTAAGCGCAGTGCATGTGTTTGCGGTTGAAACGCAGATACAGGTTATTGCCGATGAATCCTGGACAAATGCTACCTACGACCCGGAAACCGGTTATCTGATAAATCATGTAATAGATAATACTGATCCTGAAAATCCTGTTGACAGGAGTTATGCCTTTAACTGGTCTGTGTCCAATCCCTCGGTTCTTCAGCCTTGCTACGGTCTTTACACGCTTACCAATACCGTAAACGATTTTCCGGAAACGGCAACGGAAGTGGTGTTCCCTTCAAAAATTATATATGAAGGAGAAGCCTATGAGATTAAGACCATAGACAGTAAGGTATTCGGACATTTTAACAAAAAGGCAACGACTATACAAAGGCTTGTATTTTCCGAAGGAATAACTGAAATTCCCGCACAGCTTTGCTATAAGGCAACCTCACTTAAATCGGTTGTCATATATGGAGAGACAATAACTAAGATAGGGCAGGACGCTTTCAACAACGCCACAGCCATTAACGAATTTAACTTTCCGAAGTCACTCGAAACCATAGTGACAGGGGCTTTCGGCTCCAGTAATCTGCCGTCGGTTGTAGAAATTCCTTGGAGAGTGAAAACAATAGAGAATAACACTTTTAAAGGAAAAATCGGAATAGACCATATTTATTTCAAAGGAAATCTTGAGTCCGTAGGAAACAGCGTTTTCTGTCAGGGCTGGAGCAACGGAGTAAGGAATATTTATTTTGAAGGGGCAAATGCTCCCCTGCTTGGCACTAATATCCTTCACAACAATTTTAAAACAAACCTTACGGTTCATTATCCTGCAAATCGTTCCTCTTATGCTGATTTTGAAGCTCGGTTCAATGTTGCGTCGGGCATATATCCCGTAGACGAAAACGGAATTGCGGATACTTCCCAGAAAACGGATTCTACCGATACGGCGACTCTTTCTTATGCAAAGATACAGGAAAGCTCATCTGTTATAAATGATGTATCATACAATGAAGAAACAGGGGAATACCGTGTCGATTATAATGTTGTAATCGGCGAGGCGGACTGGAACGCATACAAAGATACTGCCGTGGCATATATAGCTGTGTATGACGGTGACGGTCTTGCAGCGGTGAAAAGCATTTCTCTTACCGACAGCCTTTCCCATACAATCTTTGCCGGTCTTGAAAAAACGCCTGAAAAAGTTAAGCTGTTCGTATGGGCAGATGCGTCAAATTCCTTGAAACCAATACTCGGTGCGGCTGAGTTTGATATAGTTGAATAGTGATAAAAAATAATCGCGGCAGCGGATATAAATGAATCCGCTGCCGCAGTTTTTTGCTTTTATAAGCGGAGGTCAGGAAGATACTTTACCATAGCGTCAATAACAGCATATATTTTTTCCCTTTCCTCGGGCTGTAATCCGCTTATCTTTTGTGCAAGAAGGGAGTCTTTTACTTTATAGCCTTGCTTTAAAGCGTCTGCAAGCAGCATATCCGCCGATACTTCCAACGCATCTGCAATTCTTAAAAAAGTATCCAGTGCAGGCAGTTTTTCGCCCCGTTCTATCATTCCTATATAATTTGTGCTCAGATGTGCCGCTTCTGCAAGCTGCTCCTGGCGCATACCTTTTTGTTTTCTGTATTTTCTTATATTGATTCCTATTGTTTTTAATTTCATAAAAACACCTCTGCGAGAATAAGTGCGGTGTAAATAAAGTTTGCTTTTTGCTGTGTTTTTCACAAAGACATACTTTGCAAAATGTTTATTATCTCCCCGGCGGTGGTGTTTGGAGTGGCATTCTTTTCTATTGTATAATCCGCATATTTTCTGTACAGGTCAATGCGGCTTTCGTAAATTTCGTATAATTTCTGCGGGTCGTTTTTTAAAAGAGGCCGTTTTTCCGAATTGAGATTTTTTATAATACTGTCGGGACTGCGGTCAATAAAGAAAACTATGCCTGTTTTTTTAAGCAGATTCATGTTCTCTTCATTTAAAACAACGCCGCCTCCCGTTGGTATAACACAGGGCTTTTTTGATTTTGACAGCTTGATTGCCTGCTGTGTTTCTGCATTTCTGAAATAACCCTCACCCTTTTCGGCGAAAATTTGATTTATACTCATTTTTTCTTGCTTTTCTATTTCCGTGTCCATATCCTTTAGTGGCAGGTCAAGGGCTCCGGCTATTATCCTGCCTATGGTGGATTTGCCGCAGCCGGACATTCCGATAAGCACTATGTTTTTTTGCAGCAGCAGCTTTGTTTGCAGGTTGCGGCTGAGCATCATTATGTTCATAAAAAACTTGCGTTTAAAAGGGTTGCCTGCTGACCATTTGTCCAGTATCTCCTTTTCCCTTTTTTCGTTCAGAATGGGAGTTTTATCTATCTTTTTGCACTCGGCAACAGCCTGAGCAAGCTTTTCTCTTTTGTCGTAAAGCTCGGACATTTGACGGTTAACTTCGTCAATCTCTTTGCGTATCTCAAGTAAATCCATTATCTGCAGCCGCCTTCCATATATAAATCCATAAGAGCCAGTGCCGTTGCCGCCTCGCATACCACCGCCGCACGGCGTACTATGCAGGGGTCGTGCCTGCCTCTGACTTCAAGAGTTGTGTTTTCCATCGTTTCAACATTTACAGACTGCTGAGCCTTGGCAATGGAGGGGGTGGGCTTAAAGGTAAGCAGCGCCGTAACCGGCATACCGTTGGTTATACCGCCGCATATACCGCCGCAGTTGTTGGTGCGGGTATATACCTTGCCGTCTTCACAGTACATACTGTCGTTGACATCTGAGGCATAGCTTTCGCCGAATTTTGCACCTATGCCGAACTCCACCGCTTTAACTGCCGGGATTGAAAAATACCAGTGGGACAAAATGCTTTCCGCGCTGTCAAAAAACGGCTCACCCAGTCCTGCGGGCAGTCCGGTGACTGCGATTTCAACCCTGCCGCCTACCGAGTCAAGCTCCAGTCGGGCATTGTTTAT
>URVP01000082.1 GCA_900551345.1 uncultured Eubacteriales bacterium | reverse complement strand
AGTGTTGACACCCAACGCTCGTCTTACTCCGGTAAGGCTTGCCGGTACAACAGTACTTATTTCAAGCCATAACTTAAGAGAACTTGAAGATGTCTGTGACCATGTAGGAATAATGCATCAAGGTAAAATAGTTTTGGAAAAAGCTTTGGATGATGTAAAGGGAAATATTCACAAAGTGCAGATAGCTTTTGAAGGTGAATTCCCAGAAATTAATGATTTGGAAGTACTTCACTCAGAAAAATACGGAAGCGTAAATATTATGATAGTAAAAGGCAGCAGTAGTGAAATTCTCAGTAAGGTTAAAGCGTATTCACCCGTTATATGTGACATATTGCCTTTAACACTGGAAGAAGTATTTATATATGAGCTGGGAGGTCTCGGATATGAATTCGAAAATATCATTTTATAATAAAAGCATTATCAAGTCGGACTTTAAAAGATTATGGTGGATTTGTGCTCTTCATACCGTTGCAGTCTTTTTGACAAGCACTCTGCTGTTTATAAACCGGCATTTTGACAGTGAAGTCCGCTATATAGAAAACTCTTTGACAATGGTTGGATCTCAATTGTTTCAATATTCATTCGGATTTTATTTCTTCTCATTAATCGCGCCTGTTGTACTCGGAGTAATGCTTTTCTCTTACATGCAGTCAGGCAAAGCGTCAACATTTGCTCATAGCCTTCCGGTTACCAGAGGCTGTCAGTATATATCACATATTATATCCGGTTTGATAATGATTGTGATCCCTTTTGTTATAAATGCCGTAATATTGCTGCTTTTTGGAACAAGCGATGATTTTTCCCTTGCTTTTAAGGTTTCGCATCTTATGAGCATAATTGGCGAATCGCTTTTATACAGCCTTGTAACCTTTTCAGCTGCATGTGCAGTGTCATTTATATCAGGAAACGCTGTAGCAAGTTTCATTTTTACATATATTTTCGGCCTTTTACCGGCAATGGCAGAATTTTTTGTTAACTTTTTCCTTGAAACGCAGCTTTTCGGCTATATGTATAACGGTAATTATTCACTTACTAACTTGCTGTATGTTCAACCGGGTTGTTTTGCGAGTTGGAAAAACATACTGCTGTATCTTGTAATTGCTGTGGTGTTCTTTGCGGCAGGATATCTGCTTTACAGAATAAGAAATATTGAAAATCATAGTGAAGTTGTAGCATTTCCAAAGCTTCGCCCGTTTTTTGTATACGGTGTGGGTATTTGCTGCGGTTGTCTGGGATTTGCATATTTTTATGAAATGTTCGATGTTAAAAATGCACTGCTGCTTATACCCCTCGGAATCCTCGGTATAGTTATTGCGCAGATGATAGTTAAAAAGAGCTTTAAAGTCCCTGAAGTATATAAACCTATACTGGGTTACAGTGCTTTTGTTCTTGTTTTGTTTGTCATTTTTAGCTTTGATTTAACCGGATATGAACGCAGAATACCTGTGGCTGATAATGTACAATATGTTACCTTCAGATCGGATACAGCTCCTTATTATCAGGATGAGTTTGATGACAACAATGGTCAAGAATATTCTGTAAAACAAACCTTTTCACCTGATATAAAAGATAAGGCTACAATTGAAAAAGTAACAGCACTGCATAAATACCTTGTTCAGAATCAAAATTCAGTTTACGAAAACCCTGTAGCTATTTATCTTACATATCATCTTGATAATGGTAAAACCATGAACAGATGGTATTATACTGACCTGACAGCTCAGAAAAACTTACTTGAAGACATCATAGAAAGTGATCCTGTCCGTCAGTTGTATTTTGAAATATTAAGAGACTGCGAAAGAAACTTTGAGTCAATTTCAATCATTGACGACCGTATCGCATATTATGATTATGAAACTTTGTATCCGTCTGATGAAATGTTTAACAGACTATTGGATGCGATGGTTAAAGACTTTTCCAATGCTGATTATGATGAATTTGCAAATTGGTATGATTCATTTACCATGATAAGAATTTCATATTCATATCCGGGAGTTTATAAGGATGGTACCGAAGTACCCAAAACGGACCTTTCTCAGCAAACCGATTCATACTATATACTTCCCTCGTTTGTTAATACGGTAGAAATACTTAAAGAAATGGGTTTGTATGATTCTCTTCCTACTGCTGAAAATGTCAGCACAATGACAATTGGCCATGACGACATGACCATGTCAGATGTTGGAAACGACATAGAAACAATTACTGACAAAGATCAAATAGCTCAGTTGCTTAATTATATGAATGATAACCCTGCTCAAATCAATTCGAATGCATCGGTTAGCGTATTGTTAAATGACGATTACCTTTATGAATGGAGATTTAACACTAACGATCCTGATATTCCAGAGTTCATCAAATAAGCTCGTTTAACTTATGCAAGCAAAAATCACCCAAAGCCTAAGGCTTCGGGTGATTTTTTGTGTCAATTAAAACAACTTAATCTGTATATCATTTTCCTTTAAAAAACAGCCTGTTGCAGGGATGTTCTTTGTCCGATAATATTGAGGGTTCTCTACATCAAAATCAGACAGAGGAATAAGGCCTTTAATTTTTTTACCTTTACGAAGCGTCATCACGGCCACTCCGTTTGTTGTTCTTGAGGCTTTGGGGTTAATACTTTCTGTATTAAATACAAGAGCCTTTCCGTTATCTGACAGTATTACATAATCGCCGTCTTCTTCAATCTGTACGATTTTTACAAGTGCTGCTTTATCGTTGTATGCATTGGTGAGTTTTTTTCTGTTTTGTTTTGTAGCATAGCTTTCAAGTGATACCTTGGCTATTTTACCGTTATCGTAACAGAAAAGGACATATCCTTTATAGTCACAGGTAGCAGCAATACCGCATACATTTTCATCCTGCTCCATTGAACAATAACCGGGCAGAAATTCTCCCAGCTGACTTGCTTTACAATCGGGAAATTCATATGTCTTAAGTTTGTAAGCATTAAATTTATCGGTAAAGACAATGATTTCAGAATTATTTGTAATTTCTTTTTCCCAAACAATGCTGTCGTTTTCTTTAAGTTTTTGCTCTCCTGCTGCACGAAGAGATACCGCAGTTATCTTTTTAAGGTAACCGTCTCCCGAAAGGAATAAAGTTAAGTTATAGTTATCAATAACCACTTCCGGTTCAGCGGTGCTTATATCTTCAGCACTTACTATGGTTGTTTTTCTTTCTTGTCCGTATTTCTTTTGAATATCTTTAAGCTGAGTAATTATAATCTGTTTTATCTTTTTGTCATCCGAAAGTGTCGTACGCATATCAGCTATTTCGTCAAGGAGAGAATCTATGTCTCTTGTTCTTTTTAAGATATATTCTTTGTTAAGATTACGCAGCTTGATTTCCGCAATAAATTCAGCCTGTTCTTCATCAATTGCAAAACCTTTCATAAGATTTGGTATAACATCAGCTTCAAGTTCTGTTTCCCTAATGATTTTAATGGCTTTGTCTATATCCAGCAAAATCTTTTCAAGACCTTGAAGGAGATGAAGTCTCTTGGATTTTTTGTCAATATCAAATTCAAGTTGTCGACGGATACATTCCATGCGGAAAGAAGTCCATTCGTCAAGAATTTCCCTTATACCCATAACCTTGGGAGAACCGTTAATAAGTATGTTAAAATTGCAGCCGAAAGAGTCTTGCAAGGGTGTTAAGCGGAAAAGCCTTGTCATAAGTTTGTCCGGGTCAACACCTTTTTTGATGTCGATAGTAATTTTAAGACCTTTAAGATCGGTTTCGTCTCTTATATCATTAATTTCTTTTACTTTTCCCTGCTTCATTAAATCAATAATTTTATCGATTATAGCTTCAGCAGTAGTGGAATAAGGTATTTCGTATATGTCTATGCATCGATTGCTTTTGTCATAATTATACTTAGCTCTTACTTTAACGCTGCCCCTGCCCGTATTATAAATATCGTTTATAACCGATTCTTCATATATAAGTTCTCCGCCTGTTGAAAAATCAGGTGCAAGAAGAGTCTCTTTTATATCACATTTAGAATTTTTTAAAAAAGCAATAGTAGTGCTGCACACTTCTTTAAGATTAAAACTGCACATGTTTGATGCCATACCTACAGCGATTCCCTGATTGGCATTTACTAAAATTGATGGAAACCGTGCAGGAAGAAGAAGAGGCTCTTTAAGTGTTCCGTCATAGTTGTCAACAAATTCCACCGTGTTTTTATCGATGTCCGAAAAAAGCTCTGCACATATGGGGTCAAGTTTTACTTCCGTATATCTGGATGCAGCAAAAGCCATATCCCTTGAATAGTGTTTACCAAAGCTTCCCTTAGAGTCAACAAGAGGATGAAGAAGTGCCTCATTGCCTCGTGAAAGACGAACCATGGTTTCGTAAATTGCCATATCACAATGTGGATTAAGCTTCATTGTTTGACCTACCACATTAGCAGACTTTGTTTTTTGTCCGTTAAGCAGGCCCATTTTATACATTGTATACAGTAATTTTCTATGAGAAGGTTTTAAGCCGTCTATTTCCGGTATTGCTCTTGAAATAATAACGCTCATGGCATACGGCATGTAATTTTGTTCAAGAGTTTCGGTAATTGCCTGGTCTGTATATTTTGCCATTTCAATAATCTCCTGTTTAATAAGATAACATCTTTCTTTTTAGCTTACATCTGTTAGGTCGATATATTTTGCACCGTTTTGTGCGATGTGCTCCTTACGCCCTGCCAGATTATCTCCCAGCAGAAGCTCGAACATCTCCTGTGTGCGTGTAACATCCTCGGGTATGATTCTTATAAGCCGTCTGGTTTCAGGGTTCATGGTAGTCTGCCACATCATTTCCGGCTGGTTCTCGCCGAGACCTTTTGAACGCTGTATAATATAGTTTTTACCCTCAAGTTTTTCAAGTATTTTTACACGCTCTGCTTCGTTATATGCAAAGTATGTTTGGTCTTTGCAAGTTATTTCATACAGCGGCGATTCAGCAATATATACATATCCTTTGTTTATAAGTGTGGGCATAAGCCGATAGAACATAGTAAGAATAAGCGTTCTTATCTGGTATCCGTCCACATCCGCATCTGTACAGATAATTATTTTGTTCCAACGTAGGTTTTCCAAGTCAAAAGTGTTCATATTCTTGCCTGCTTTGCTTTTAACTTCCACGCCGCAGCCAAGAACCTTTATAATATCAAGGATAATATCACTTTTAAACACTTTGTCATAATCTGCTTTAAGACAATTAAGAATTTTGCCTCTTACCGGTATGATTGCCTGAAAACTTGCGTCTCTGCCCAGTTTGCAGGATCCCAGCGCCGAATCACCCTCTACTATATACAGCTCTCTTTCTGAAACATCTTTGGAACGACAATCAACGAACTTCTGTACTCTATTGGTCGCGTCGGTATTTCCCGTGAGCATTTTTTTAACATTGATTCGTGCTTTTTCAGCCGACTCTCGGCTTCGTTTATTTACAAGAATCTGATTGCCTATTGCTTCAGCTTCTGTCTTGTTTTCAATTATATATATCTCCAGGTTATGCCGCAGAAATTCTGTCATTGCTTCCTGAATAAATTTATTGGTAATAGCTTTTTTTGTCTGGTTTTCATAGCTGGTAACCGTTGAAAATGTATTGCTTACAAAACAC
Source organism: uncultured Eubacteriales bacterium (assembly GCA_900551345.1). Classification (GTDB taxonomy): domain Bacteria; phylum Bacillota; class Clostridia; order Monoglobales; family UMGS1388; genus UMGS1388. The sequence goes on along the minus strand of URVP01000082.1, from coordinate 1,140 downwards.
AGACTGTCCGATATATCTGCAAAAGTAATTTTACTTTCGTTTTTGTTGTATTTTCCGTTGTTTTTTAGGTATTGGTCAAAAACGGAGACCATTGCGCTTTTCAAAGCTTTTTCAGGTGCACCGCCGTGTTCCAGGAAACTGGAATTATGGTAATATTCTATCATGTTCGCTTCGTTATTAAAGCAAAATGCAGCAGAAAGTTTTACTTTATATTCGGGCTTGTCCTCTCTGTCGCGGCCCTTACGTTCTCCTTCAAAATATTGCACCGATGATATAGCTTTTTCCTCAGCAATTTCTTTAACATAATCGATTATTCCGTTTTCATACAGGTACTCATGTTTTTCTCCGCTGGGAGTTGTGAGTTTAAATGTTATCCCGGAATTTACAACCGCTTGTTTTTTCAGGGTGGTCATAAAATATTCTTCAGGTATTGCTATATCCGTAAAAACATCAAGGTCAGGTTTCCATTTAATTATTGATCCTGTGCGTCTGCCGCTGTAGGATTCTTTTTGAAGTCCGCCGATGTTTTCGCCTTTTTCAAAATGGAGGGAGTATTTAAAACCATCACGGTATACGGTAACATCCATATATTCAGATGAATACTGTGTTGCACAGGTACCCAGACCGTTTAAACCGAGTGAAAATTCATAATTATCACCCGATGTGTTGTTATACTTACCTCCTGCGTACATTTCGCAGAAAACAAGCTCCCAGTTGTATTTGTCTTCTCTTTGATTAAAATCGAGAGGTATTCCTCTGCCGTAGTCGGTTACTTGTATGGAATGGTCTCGAAACATTTCTACTTCGATTAATTTACCGTAACCTTCTCTGGCTTCGTCAATAGAGTTGGAAATTATTTCAAATGCTGAATGGCAGCATCCGTCAATTCCGTCCGAACCAAATATAACACCGGGGCGTTTGCGGACTCTGTCAGCACCTTTAAGCGATGAAATACTGTCATTACCATAATGTTTTTTTGCCAATTTTATCCCACCTTTTCTAAACAATTTTACATTAAATAAGCCTAAAAGTAAAGCATTGCAACAAAGTTGTAAAAATTATATATACAAAACAAGAACTGGGAGGGGGAGCATTGTGCATTTGACGGCCAAGAAAGAGAAAACAATAAGAAGAATTATA
>URVP01000081.1 GCA_900551345.1 uncultured Eubacteriales bacterium | reverse complement strand
GTAGAATCATTAATATTGGGGCTTCCTGTTCCGGAATTGTTTTTTTACACCGAGGGTGATGATAACAACACTTATAAAATTATTGATGGACAACAACGATTTTTGTCTATATATTTTTTTGTGAAAGGAAGATTTCCTAAAAATAATGCATCTCGATTTATGATTAGAAAAGGAATCAATGAAGGTGCTGCATTGGAAGAACTCTTGCCTGATAACAAGATATTTCAAGATTTCACACTAAAATTAAGTGATGATTCAACAAATCAAAGTAGGTATCATGGAGAGAAGTTTCTTACACTTGACAAAGATACACAGATTAAATTCAGATTACGAAGATTCCTAAGAACAGTAGTTGTCAGACAAAATAAACCTGATGACAATAGTTCATCTATGTTTGAAATTTTTAATCGTCTTAATACTGGTGGTACACCGCTTAATGCTCAGGAAATAAGAGCAAGTTTGTATTATTGTGATTTCTATAGAATGTTAGTTCGACTTAACAATCAAGAAAATTGGAGAGAGTTGATGGGAAAGCCAACTCAAGATCTACACAGTAACGATATAGAATTAATTTTACGTTCTATAGCGTTGTTGCATGAAAGTGAAACATATACACCTAAAATGGTTACGTTTTTAAATGAGTTTTCTCAAAAAACTAAAAAGTTTGATCCGGAGTATATTGAGTATTTGGAGAATTTGTTTAATTCATTTATTGAAGCATGTTCAACACTGGGCGAAAGAGCATTTTTTAGAAACAACAGATTTTCAAAAACTCTTTTTGAATCAGTATTTGTAGCTGCTTGTACAAATGCCTTTACCAATAAAATATTATTAACAGGCAAGGTTGATAAAACATCTTTTGATGAGCTTAAAGTCGATGAGACATTTGTTTCATACTTGCTTTCCGGTTCTTCTTCAAGTGATAATATAAAAGGACGAATTAATAGAGCAAGAAAGGTTGTCAAAATATGCAAGGAGAGTTGCAATGAGTAATTCTCGATATGCAGAATTGGATAAGCTTATTAAAGAATACGAGCAAGATTCACAGACTATTCGTTCAGAAAGAATGGTTATGAAGAATTATCCTAAAGTCTTACTGATGAGTGCAGCAAGTTCTTTTGAATATAACATCAAAAATAGATGCCAAGATTTTTATGATAATCCCAAATTATCTATTGCACAAAATTATCCAAAGATAAATGCAATTAATCGGAGACCGATTGTCGATCAAATGTATAACAAGATGGAAGCATATAATAGAAATGGTGTTGAATATTTAAACGCTAATAACTTCTATGAACTTTTTAACGGACAAGCATTCAAATTAAGAGTGCAGGCATTTTTTGTATCAGAGTTACAACGAAAAATACAGAAAATCGTGGAACAAATCAACTTTCTTGAGCCATTATTAGGGACAAATGATCAATATGATTCTGATTATGCAAAATGCTCTGATTTAAAAAGTGCATATAAAAGATGTACTTTTGACGATGCGGAAAATGCCTTTTTATCTTTGAAATTGCGCAGAAATAGAGTTGCACATGATTATATAAATGGTATGACAGATACATTTGTAGATATTCAGAATTTTTATGATATTGCGGTTGTCTATGTAGTATCGCTTGAGGCAGCAATAGAAGAACTGACAAATACATAATGTTTGGTATTGGTCATGAGTACATTTTGAGTACAAAAACTTTTGCAAAACAAATCACGGCACGAAAAACTGTGAAATTTAAGAAATATAATCACGGAAAATCAAGAAAAAACATCTTGATTAACTTCCCCTAAGTCGAGTGGGAATGAGGAATCTTAAACTGAAAACCAAGTATTCATGCGGGTTTGCAGGGCTTGACCTCTCGTTTTGATAACAATTTGATAACATCTTGAAACTTCGGAATTATTCTGTACTGCGTGTGGTTTTGGAGTGGTGAGTAATTTAGAAATGGTTTTAAGATAAAATAGGCTCTTTGACAATAGTTGGTGTAAAGAGTTAAAACGGAATTTTAATACAAGCAGTTCGTTTAATGGGCTGCTTGTAATTTTTTTAGCCTTTGATGAGAGAAAATATGCAAAATACGGTTTCAGAATCTTATGAAACTTCCGTAATCAGTATTTACTTTAATAGCCGTTATTGTTTCTATACCTGATATATCAGTAAAATGATACACATCAACAGTTGCAATGAATGAAAGATAAATTATATTCTTTGTTTCGACAGATTAAACGGCGGCTGCGTGGTACAATGCTTTTGGTGATTACATATGGCTGTGGTTTATGTTGATGTGATATTTGTTTTAAATTTAATAATTGACTATCTCCTTTTGTATATGACAGGTAAAATGCTAAAAAGCGGCACATCAAAGATTATTATTGGGTGTGGAGCGGTGATCGGTGCATTTTATACTGTTCTTATGCTTTGTGTGGATTACGGCTTTTTTTCATCTTTGCCTTGTAAACTGCTATTTTCGGCATTGCTTGTGCGGATAACTTTTGGAAAAATGAGATTTAAAGGTTTTCTGCGGGCAATGGTTATGTTTTACTTTGTTAATTTTGCGTTTTGCGGAGGTATATATGCTTCCGCATCAATGCTTGGGATGAGTGACAAACTGCTTACTTTTGGAATATTTACTTTTTATTCCGTAATTTCGTATATCATTCTTACCCTTGTGGCCAGACATCGTCGAAGTGTGATTGCTAAGCAGAAGGTAAAGCTTGTCATCAGTCTTAACAGCTTGGAAAAAGAGATTGATTGTATAGTAGATACGGGAAACAGTCTTTGTACTCCGTTTTCGGGCAAGCCTGTTATAGTTGCGGAAAAAAATGAGCTGGAGGGTCTGCTGCCGGTTAACTTCCCACAGAGTCAGGAAGTAAAACCCGTTTTAATACCTTTTAGGTCGGTGGGATGCGATAAAGGAATTATTTATGGCTTTGCACCCGACAGTGCATATCTTGTACATAAAGGAAAAAGAAAAAAAGTTCAAAAAGTCGTAATCGGTATTTATGAAGGAAATCTTTCAACCGACGGAAACTATAAAGGGCTTGTGAACCCATCCCTTATAGCATAAATTATTAACACAATATAAAATGGGAAAGGAAGGAATTTTCTTAATGAAAATTTTTGTGTTTAACATAAGAAAAGGAATAGAGAGAATTCGGGGGTGGATACGCAGCCTTTTCAGCGATGATGTTCATTATATAGGCGGAGCGGAAGCTTTGCCGCCACCGCTGCCTCGTGATGAAGAGGAAAAATGCCTTCGTGTAATTCAAACGGATGAAAATGCACGCAAAGTTCTTATTGAACACAATCTGCGCCTTGTGGTTTATATTGCAAAAAAGTTTGAAAATACAAAAATCGGACTTGAAGATCTGGTATCAATCGGTACTATCGGTCTGATAAAGGCAATAAATACATTTAATCCTGAAAAAAACATTAAACTTGCCACATATGCATCAAGATGTATAGAAAATGAAATTCTCATGTATCTAAGAAAAAATCATAACACTAAAACAGAGGTATCAATTGATGAGCCCCTTAATGTTGATTGGGACGGAAACGAACTGCTTTTTTCGGATGTGTTGGGCACCGATGATGATGTGACATCCAGGCGTATGGAAGAAAACACCGACCGTCAGCTTTTGTCCATTGCCATACGCAAACTGTCTCCCCGTGAAAAAAAGATAATGCAGATGCGTTTCGGTCTTTCGGATACTGATGAGAAAACACAAAAAGAAGTAGCAGATGCATTGGGTATTTCACAATCCTACATTTCACGCCTTGAAAAGAGAATTATCAGCAAACTTAAAAAAGAAATCAGTCGAATGATTTAGCACTTGTTATCAGTATACATATTACCCTCCGTGGAAATAATTATTACATAAGAGACTGCCAAGAACATTGAAACAGATCACAAACCGCACAGAGTAGTTTTTAGGTCTGTCAATTATGTTTTAAAGCAGTCCTTCATTAAGACCGGAGGTTACTGTATAATGATAAACAAGGTTGAAATATGCGGCGTAAACACATCTAAACTTCCGCTTCTTTCCAATGAGGAAAAGGAGGAGCTTTTTGAAAAAATTCAACAAGGAGATACACAGGCGAGAGAGGCTTTTATAAAAGGCAATCTTCGCCTTGTTTTAAGTGTAATTCAGCGTTTCAACAACAGAGGGGAGCCGGTTGACGACCTGTTCCAGATAGGGTGTATAGGACTTATAAAGGCGATAGACAACTTTGACACATCCCATCAGGTTAAATTTTCAACATATGCCGTACCCATGATAATTGGTGAAATTCGCAGGTATTTAAGGGATAACAACGCTATACGCGTAAGTCGTTCCCTTAGGGATACGGCATATAAAGCACTTGCTTTTAAAGAGCGTTTTGCAGGAAAAAATTCTCGAGAGCCCAGCATAAACGAGATAGCTAAAGAACTGGAGGTTTCTAAAGAATCAATCGTTATGGCGTTGGAAGCCATACAAGATCCCATTTCTCTGTACGAACCGGTTTATCATGACGGCGGAGATGCAATTTATGTAATGGATCAGCTAAAGGATGAAAAGAGTATTGATGAAGCATGGATCGACGAAATAGCACTTAAAGCGGCAATGGATAAATTAACAGAACGCGAGCAGTACATTATTAATCTTAGGTTTTTTCAGGGAAAGACTCAGATGGAGGTGTCTGAGGAGATAGGAATATCCCAGGCACAGGTTTCAAGGCTTGAAAAAACTGCCCTTGCCCACATGAGGAAAAATATTTAGAAAAATGTTGTTAATATGAAAAAAGTGTGTTATAATAACAGTGCTGAGTCGTGAGATTGTATCTTCCGGCAAAGCAAAGCGGATAATTAACTGATACTAAGATTTATTTCTGATGTAAAAGGAAAGCTTTTGTTTTATAAAAATGCACCCTTTTACAGGTGCATTTTTTTATTTGCAAAAAGGAGGAAAAACAATGGAAACAAGAGTTGCAATTATCGGTATTATTGTTGAGGATATGAAATCAGTATCAAAGCTGAATGAACAGCTTCACGAGTTTGCGCCTTATATTATAGGCAGAATGGGACTTCCGTATCATAAAAAGAATATTAATATTATAAGCATTGCCGTTGACGCTCCCCAGGATACCATCAATGCAATGTCGGGTAAGATAGGAAGCATACAAGGCATAACCGCCAAAGCAACATACTCAAAAATATGATAAAGAAGGGAAATGGTAAATATGTATAATCCTAAGTCAATGAAAGCAGAAGAGTTTATAGATAATGAAGAAGTACTCGCTTCCCTTGAATATGCTGAAAAAAATAAAGATAATATGGAATTGGTAGATTCTATAATTGAAAAGGCGAAGTTGAAAAAAGGCCTTTCTCACAGAGAGGCAAGTGTGCTCCTTGCCTGTGAAAACCCGGACAAGATAAAAGAAATATATGACTTAGCCGAGCAGATAAAAAAGGACCTGTACGGTAACAGAATTGTTATGTTTGCCCCTCTTTATCTGTCCAACTATTGCGTAAACGGCTGTGTTTACTGTCCGTATCACCATCAAAATGGTCATATTCCCCGTAAAAAGCTCACTCAGGAAGAGATAGAAAAAGAAGTTATAGCTCTTCAGGATATGGGACATAAACGCCTTGCCATAGAGTGCGGTGAAGACCCGGTTAACAATCCTATTGAATATGTACTTGAAAGTATTAAGACAATCTATAACATTAAGCACAAAAACGGTGCAATACGACGGGTTAATGTAAATATTGCCGCTACTACTGTTGAAAACTATCGCAAACTTAAAGAGGCGGGAATCGGTACATATATTTTGTTCCAGGAAACATATCATAAGGAAAGCTATGAAAAGCTTCATCCAACCGGTCCCAAGCATGATTATGCATACCATACTGAAGCTATGGACAGGGCTATGGAGGGCGGCATTGACGATGTAGGTTTGGGTGTTCTTTTCGGACTTGAACTTTATAAGTATGAATTTGCTGCATTGCTTATGCATGCAGAGCATCTTGAAGCTGTGCACGGAGTAGGTCCGCACACTATTTCGGTACCCAGGATTAAGCATGCTGATGATATTGATCCATCGGCGTTTGACAACTCAATAAGTGATGAGATATTCTGTAAAATAGCAGCCTGTATTCGTGTGGCTGTACCTTATACAGGTATGATAATTTCCACCCGTGAAAGCGAAGCGGTTCGTGCAGAAATTATACGGCTCGGTGTTTCTCAAATATCCGGCGCATCCCGTACAAGCGTTGGCGGATATACTGAGGATGAGCGTCCTCACGATACTGAGCAGTTTGATGTTTCGGATCAGAGAACCCTTGACGAGGTAGTACGCTGGCTTATGGAAATAGGTTATATTCCTTCTTTCTGTACCGCATGCTATCGTGAGGGCAGAACGGGAGACAGATTTATGCAGCTTTGCAAATCCGGACAGATTCTCAACTGCTGTCATCCCAATGCTCTTATGACCCTTAAAGAATTTCTTATGGACTATGCAACTGAAGAAACTGTAAAAATCGGTGAAAAGCTTATTAAAGAAGAACTTGAAAAAATTCCTAACGAAAAGGTAAAGCAGATAGCTAAGGACAATCTTGATAAGATTGAACACGGCAGCCGAGATTTCAGATTTTAAGTAATGACAAAGGAGGTTTAATTATGAGCCTTAACGAAGCACCGTCTGCAAATAGGGTACATATCGGCTTTTTTGGTATGCGAAATGCCGGTAAGTCCAGCGTTGTAAATGCAGTAACCGGTCAGTCGCTTGCGATTGTATCTGATGTAAAGGGTACAACCACGGACCCGGTATATAAA
>URVP01000080.1 GCA_900551345.1 uncultured Eubacteriales bacterium | reverse complement strand
TGCGAGCGAAAGGACAAGTGCCAAAATTCTTTTCATTCTCATCTTCCTCTCAAAAAAGTTTTTCTATATTAATAAATTATAACATTAATTACAAAATTTTTCAATAATACGATTGATATAGGTTGAAAATTTTATTTAAATTTTATGGACATACTTTTTATAACATGGTAAGATAAAACATATGAAAGAAAGGACTGATATATATGTTAAAAAAACAGCTTATCGGAACATATTTTATGGGCTCTGCAATTGTTCTTGGCACGGACGATTTTGGTTCGGCGGTCGAAAAAAACAGAGCATATTCGGTTATGGATAAATATTATGAAAAAGGCGGAAACATTCTGGACACTGCAAGAGTTTATGCCGACTGGCTTGAAGGAGGCAGCGGTGCAAGCGAAAAAACTGTGGGAAGTTGGATAAAAGACCGAGGTTTGAGAGATAAAGTAATAATCTCCACAAAATGCTCCCATCCACCCATTGACGATATGAGTATTTCTCGCCTTTCATATGAAGACATGGAGCATGACACTTGTGAAAGCCTCAAACTCTTGCAAACAGACCATATTGATATTCTTTGGCTTCACAGAGATGATATAAATATGCCTGTTGAAGAAATAGCCGAAAATTTATACAAACTAAGCAAAAAAGATACTGTTCGCTATTTTGGCGTTTCCAACTGGAAAGCTAGTAGGATAAAGCAACTTAAAGAACTTAACGCCGTAAAGCTTATAGGCAGTCAGATAAAATGGAGCTACGGGACAACAAATCCCGATTATCAAGACGACCCTACTCTTGTAGAAATGGATCAAAAAGAAAAAATTTATTATGATGAATCTGACCTTAACTTGTTTGCATTTGCTTCTCAGGCTAAAGGATTCTTTTCAAAATATGATATGGGCGGAGAAGCTGCTCTTTCTAAAAAAGCCGCGCAAAGATACCTCTGCGCCGAAAATATAAAAAAATATAAAAAAGCAAAAGAATTATCTACAAAATACAATGTGCCGATAAGTTCAATTATTATCTCTTATATAACATCACGGACCGATATAAATTCATATGCCATAATAGGTGCAAAAACCACCGAGCAGATAACTGACTGTTTGAAAGGCGCAGACTTAATTCTTTCCAACGATGATTTTGACTACCTGAAAGTGTAACACAACTGTTAATTGACAAACAATAAACAGTATGCTATACTATCGATATGAAAATGGAATTTTGATACAGCTATGGAGGTGTAGGCTATGCGGAATTTAATAATAAAAGTGTGTCTGCTTACCGTTGCAGCATGCCTGCTTCTTTCGGTTGCGGCATTTGCAAGTGCTCCTGAATATGTGAGCATGGGAGATAAGGGCAATGTTTCAAATCTTATTACAATAACACGACCGGATAAAGATAAGGATTTTTCTTATGACCAGGGATATTATTTTTCAGGCACCGGAAAAAGCGGAGTCAAAGTAACACTGTATAAATATTCTTCCGGCATAGGTGCATATGCAAAAATGAAAAGCGGTGGAAAGGATAAGACAATTACTGTTGGTTCATCAGGACTTTTCTGGGCTACCATTCCTCTGACTTACGGAGATAACTTCTTCGTTGCAAGAGCAGAAAATACGGACGGTTCATACCAGATTTGTTCATTCCAGCTTACTTATCAAACAAACAGCCTTCAAGGTATATCCGTAAACTTCTCACAGCTTCCTCTTATAACAAGCCGGAGATAGATTTAGGTTATGAAGAAAGAAAGATTAAAAAACCTTATTTTAACAACATTAATACTTTGTGCTTTTTTTCTTACATCACAAATATGGTTTAATAAAAAATTATGGCCGGACGGCTATAATTTTTTTGGTTATGCGGCAGATTTGCCGGTTATAGGCAAACTTTTTGACAGAAGTGCCGACAACACAAACATTGAAGAATCTGTTGCACAACTTGCTGTACCATACAAAGCTGTTGTAAGCAGCGGTGGAAAAAGAGAGGTATTTACACCCAACCAACAGGAGTTTGGAATAATTACCCGAATGTCTTTTGGTGTTGTCGATGCCCTGTTTAAAACCGAACAACCCGAATATTCGACGGTTTCGCTTGAAGAAATCAAGGCTGTGCTGTCGGATAATTCGGTTTTTTTAACATTTGAATATGACATGGACACAGCATTTATTGCAGGGGCAAGAGGAATGCAAAATGAAACAATATCACAAATTGCACCTGCATTCGCACATATTGTTATGACCTATAATATGAACGGTGGAGCAGTTATATATCTGTGCAGCAGTGATAACTCTGCAATCTACCGTTTTAATGTGCAAAGCAACGGAGATAAAGTACAAAAAATAATAAGTGCTTACGCCCGTCAGAATGATAATTATGCTTTTGCATACGAATTAAATCTGGATGCACCCTCAAATGAACAACATTCTAATGACAGGCTTTACCTCTCCTCGTTTGTTCTTGTAAATGTAGGCATTGAAGATCCGGAAAAACTCGTATCTGCATCACCGCCATTCAGCAAAGAACCCGACCAAAAACTGTGCGATAAACTCGTAGAATCGTTTGGACTTGAAGCAAACACACTCAGAAAATCCCAAGACGGAGACGGAACCCAAAAATATATTGAGAACAGTGCAACCATAACAATTTCTCCAAATGGTGTAATTACATACACCGCCGTTGAAAATCAAGCAGGAATCAGCGCAGAAACCACTTCTGCAAAAATAGAGGCGGTTTTGAGAATAGTTATAAGGCAATGGAGCCTTTTATTCCCTGACACCCCTCTTAGCCTGTGTGTTGCGGAAAACATGACAGAGCATAACAATACTACAGTCATCTCCTTTAATTATGTGATAAACGGAAAACCCGTTATATTTAAAAACGATAAATGTGAAAACGGAATTACTGCTTATTTCAAAGGTGACAAATTAGTAAGTGCAAAGTTCAACTTCTGCAAACTATCTGTACTTGAGATCACTGACAACCCCATGCCAATGCTGGAAAACTTTGATACGGCATATGAGCAGCTTAACATTGACAATACCGTAACTCATGCAATTTCTTGCTACGCCGTTCAGCCCGGCCTGCAACAACCTCTGATTTCCACACTTGCTATAACTTACGGGGATACCATGGGTGTTATAGAATAAATTTCCGGCAAATAAAGGAGCGGTTTTATGCACTGGAGCAGAATAAAATCAATACTTATTGCTGTTTTTATAATAGTAGATGCTTATCTTCTAATTCAGTATTTTAAAATAAACGAAAATACGGATATGCTGAGCAGTACTACTTTGGAAAACACCATTACACTTTTGGAAAAAAATAATATAACCGTGCCGGACGAAGCAATACCCCGTATAATTGAGCGTTCATCAAAAACCGGCAAAGCGTATAAAACCGCCGCAGATGCTCTTGTTTCTTTTTCTGCAATGGCGCAAAAGAAAAATATTACTCCGTGTGAAGTTACAGAACTTGTTTTAGATGAGGGGAAATGGATTATAACTACAAACAAGGGACAATATATATTTGACGCAGAAACACTTAGTATACTGAGTGAAAACTAAAAAAAGCCGTAAAATACGGCTTTTATTATTAACTGATAATTTACTGCAAAATAATACAGATTAATTATTTGCTTCAGTTACATCTTCGACTGCGAACATTATCGCAGACTTCGCAACGGCATTTAAGAAAACAATGATAAAATCCTATAAAAAATAATACCGTTAGTATAAAAAAAGCTGCAATTACGGCTATTAGTACAGCAGCTATAGAAGCAACTCCGAAAAACAGGCAGATTGCTATAAGCGTTATAATGGCACAAATAACAAATTCAATGGCTCGTTGCTTTGCACAGCAGCATAATTTTTGCTGTCGTGTAAGAAAGTTATTCACAAGTGCTACAAGAATCACACCAAGAATTAAAACTATACCCAAAGCGCCTAAAAGAACCACAAGAACATTGGTAAACAATCCTGCATTAAACGCCGAATATGCTGCAATCCCTGCAACGACAGCGGCCAAAACTACAAGATACCATGATTTTATACAAATAGATCCGTACTGCCGGCAATTTCTTTCTGAACTGCTTAAACAATTGTTATCATACATAAATTACTCCCCCTTATTAAATTTGGGAAAATACAAGTCGAAATTTGTCAATTTGTTTTGCATCATACGAGGATACATTTTATATTATGAAAAATATCTGACAAATGTTATTATTTTTAAAGAGGGCAGGTTATGAACAGACCTATAACTGAGATTAAAGGAATAGGCAAAGCTAAAGCTCTGATTTTCGCCCGTGCGGGAATCAGGACTTTTGCCGACCTTCTTTCGTATTATCCGCGTACAATACAGGATCGAAGTACAATTAAACCCATCTCCGATCTTAAAGAAGGAGAAACAGTATGCATATGTGCCTGTTTAAAAACAAAAATTACCAATGCACGAATTGGCAAAGGCCGCACGATTCAGCAGGCGTCAGCAGTTGATGAAAGCGGCTCAATAAAACTGATGTGGTTTAATCAACCTTATATAACAAACAGTATTAAAGACTCTGATGAGTATATTTTTTTTGGAAAAGTAAGCCTATATAAAAACAAACCATGCATGATTGCGCCTATGGTGGAAAAATCCAGAGAATGCCGTTACACAGGAAGAATTGTCCCCATATATTCCCTTGTAAGCGGACTTACTCAAAAAGCCGTGCAAAAGGCCATTGGAGAAATAATTTTTATTTCAGACGAGATAAAAGATTATGTACCTGACGAAATTTTAAAAAAATTCGGTCTTTATCCGTTAAATAAAGCTGTCCGACATATTCATATGCCCGAAAGTGCAGAAGACTTTGAAGCTGCCCGTCAACGACTTGCTTTTAACGAGCTATTAAAAATGCAGCTTGGCATAAAAGGACTGCGTGACATGCAAAATAAAAAGACGGGTACAGTTCTTACAAAATCCGAAAAAGCAGACATGTATATAAAAAATCTGCCATATACGCTTACAGATGCACAGTCCCGTGTATATAACGAAATAAAAAACGATTTAAAAAACAAAACACCTATGTCTCGTCTTGTGCAAGGTGATGTTGGCTGCGGAAAAACAGTGATTGCCGCCGCGGCTATGGAAATCGCTGCGGAAAACGGATACCAATCGGCTTTTATGGCTCCTACCGAAATCCTCGCAGTGCAGCATTACAATAAACTTTCAAAAGTGCTTGAAAATGTATGTCTTGTAACGGGCAGCATGAAGGAAAAAGAGAAAAAAGAAGCGTATCAAAAAATTAAAACCGGAAAAGCCAAAATAATTATAGGAACACATGCACTTATTCAACAAAAAGTCGATTTTAAAAACCTTGCACTTGTTATAACAGATGAGCAGCATAGATTCGGTGTTGAACAAAGAGAAGCTTTGGAAAGAAAGGGAATATCGCCGCATATTCTTGTTATGAGCGCAACACCAATCCCTAGAACTCTTGCAATGATGCTATATGGGGATTTGGATATTTCTGTAATCGACAGTATGCCGCCGGGCAGAAAAGACATTAAAACCTACTGCGTGGATGAGCATTACCGCCAAAGAATAAATAATCTTATGAAAACACAAGTTGAAGAAGGACATCAAATATATGTTGTCTGCCCCCTGATAGAGGAAAGTGAAAATTCAGACAGTCTTATATCGGTAACAGAATGTGCCGAGAAGCTGAAAGCTGAGGTGTTTCCAAATACTAAAGTGGGCATTCTTCACGGCAGTATGTCAGCCGAAGATAAAGAAAAGGTAATGAGGGATTTTGCTCAGAATAAAACTCCCATTCTTGTGTCAACAACCGTTATCGAAGTAGGTGTCGATGTCCCAAATGCAACCCTTATGATCATTGAAAATGCAGAACGGTTCGGACTGGCACAGCTCCATCAACTGAGGGGCAGAGTGGGCAGAGGAGAAAACGAATCATATTGTATACTTATATCACAAAGCCGCTCTGACCTTGCATGCAGACGAATGTCTATAATGACATCAACTTCTGATGGGTTTAAAATTGCTGAGCAAGACCTTTTATTAAGAGGACCGGGAGACTTTTTCGGGACCCGACAGCACGGACTTCCCGAACTAAAAATCGCAAACCTGTATACAGACATGGAGCTTTTACGCATGGCGAAACAAGCTGCCGATATAATAAAATAAAACCTTGCTTTTTTTCATTATAATATTATAGACTATTTATTCTTTTAAAATTTCAAAATTTGTTAATGAGACTATGTATTACCTGTAATATAATTTCGTACTCCGCCAATAATAATAACGATTTCAGTTGATAAATATATAAATTGAAATCGTAATAAATTAAAGAGGTGGAATTACAGTGGCAAAGAATAAGGTTATGGTACCTGAAGCAAAAAGTGCAATGGATAAGCTTAAGTATGAAGTTGCCGGTGAACTCGGCGTATCTCTTAAGCAGGGTTACAACGGCGACATCACTACCCGTGAAGCAGGATCTGTAGGCGGTATGATGGTTAAGAAAATGATTCAGGATTACGAAAACAGAATGAAATAAATGGGTCTTGATACGGCCTTAACAGGTCTCAAATCGGCTTAATATTTTATTATTTTGTAATCGTTCATTTGATCAGTCTTTAAGCTAAAGTTTTTTCATATCGAAGCAGCTTGTCTGTTTCAATACGAGAAAACACCTAACGGCAAAGCATTATACTATGCTTTGCCGCTTACATATTTATGAGGTCTTTTATCATTTAGATATATAAGTAAAAAATAAAGAAATGATTTTTTAACACCTTGAATTTTGCCCTACTTATGTTATAATAAACACAATAGATGAACAAAAGCTTAAATCAGCTTTTGAC
>URVP01000079.1 GCA_900551345.1 uncultured Eubacteriales bacterium | reverse complement strand
CTTTAAGAGAACTTATACCGAAACAGCGAAGAAATTCTTCCGTTGTGCCGAAAAGAACCGGTCTGCCGGGGACATCAAGCCGTCCTTTTTCCGCTAGCCATCCTTTTTCCAGGAGACGGGTAACCGCATAATCGCAGCTTACTCCTCTTATCTGCTCTATTTGCTGTCTGGTTACAGGCTGTTTATAAGAAATAACTGCAAGTACCTCCATAGCTGAGACCGACAGAGGTCGGCGTACTCTTGGTTCGGTAAGCCGCTGTACATATTCTGCATAATCGCTGCGTGTTGCCATTTGGTAACTATCTTCCAAACGAAGTATTTTAAAACCTCGTTTATAATAGTCATACTTTTCAGCAAGCGTATCAATAGTCTGCTTAATAATTTCCTTATCACATTCTATTATGTCCGCAAGTTTGTCAAGAGATACAGAATCACCGGAAGCAAACAATATGGATTCTATAATTGATTCAAGTTGTGTTATCTCCATTTTTAATCTTCCTCTCCTGTACTTTTGCCGTCTCTTCCTTCAAGTATATATTCTCCATCTTGGGCTGTAAGTTTAACTCGGTTTAACTTTAACAGTTCAAGAACCGCCAAAAAGCCTGCCACAGCCTCGCTTTTAGTTTTCATATCACGAAAAAGGTCTTTAAACTTAACTTTTTTAATGCTTTTTATCCTTTTCAGTATGGACTTAACTTTAGTGAAAACAGAAACTCGGGGTTTATGAACTATTTCCTCCATTTTATCATGAATATCAACATTGTAGCTTGTATTTTTGTCGTGGAGTCCCATCAAAGCTTTTATAAGGTTCTCAATTGTCAATTCTTTAAATGATTTATCAATAACTTTACGCTCAATATATTCAGGAGGCTTTGTAAAGACGCCGGCTCCAGCTTCTTCATACTGTCTCAGATAAAGAGCCGCTGCTTTAAAGTTACGATACTCTTCCAGTCTGCGTGCCAATTCCTCTCTCGGATCTTCTTCCTCTTCGTTTTCATCGTTTTCTTGAGGTAGAAGCATTTTTGATTTTATTTGTAACAGCTGAGCCGCCATAACAAGGAACTCGCTTGAACCATCTAAATCAAATTCGTCAAGACCGTCAATATATGCCATATACTGATCTGTTATATTTGAAATGGGTATATCGTATATGCTAACTTTATTCTTTTGTATCAAATGCAGCAGTAGGTCCAAAGGACCTTCAAACACATCAAGATTGAATTTTATATTTTCCATTTACAGCTCCTCAGAAGGGCAACAGATTCACTAATTTTAAAAGCAAATCCCACAAAAAACCGCTTACCGCTGAAATTATTCCCAGTCTTGAAATTATTATAAGAACAAGATAAACGCCAATAAAGCCAAATCGTTCAATGCTGTATATTGCCTGCTGCCATTTATAAGGTGCCCACGTAAGCAGAATTTTAGAACCGTCCAGCGGCGGTATGGGCAGCAAATTAAATACCGCAAGGGTAATATTGAGTGATGCCATCGTGCCAAAGAACACACTGCATGCACTTATAACATTTTCAGGCATTATCCCCGCCTGATAAAGATTTAAGCAAACTTTGTAATAAATTATTAGAGAGAGCAGTGATAACAGTAAGTTTGAAATCGGTCCGGCAGCCGAAACGATGGTAATATCACGCCGCGGCTTTTCAAAATATCTTGAATCTATTGGCACCGGTTTTGCCCATCCGAAACCCACAAGAAGTATAAGAAGAGTTCCAAGCGGGTCAAGATGCTTTATGGGATTAAGCGTAAGCCTTCCGCAATTTTTTGCTGTAGGATCACCCAATTTGTATGCAGCATAACCATGGGCAACTTCGTGAATGGTTACAGAAAATACAAATAAAACCAGGGTAAGAAGTAAATTAACAATTGAAAAACTGCCTAACATGTCATCAATCCCTATCGTTTTTAATTAAGTCTTCGTAACTTTCTCTTTCAATAACCAGCTTGTCCTGTCCGTTTTTAACAAAAACCACAGGCGGACGAGGTATGCGGTTGTAATTGCTTGCCATTGAGTAATTATAGGCTCCTGTGGAAAGAACAGTAATCAAGTCGCCCTCTTTAATTTCAGGCATTTGAATATCTTTAATAATAATATCTCCGGATTCACAGCATTTTCCCGCTATTGTAACAGTAGTTTCCGGAGCTCTGTCAGGCTGATTAACGCACATTGCTTCGTACTGCGAACCATAGAGTATATATCTGGGGTTATCTCCCATTCCTCCGTCAACAGAAACATAAGTGCGTACGCCAGGTATATTTTTTACGCAGCCAACCGTGTAAACTGTAAGACCGGCAGCACCCACAATTGACCTTCCGGGTTCCATAAGAAGCATGGGCTTGTCTAAAGAGTTCTTTTCGCATACGCTGTTTATCTTTTCTGAAATCTTTTTAATAAACATTTCATACGGAACCGGATTATCGCCTTTTACATATTTAATACCATAACCTCCGCCA
Source organism: uncultured Eubacteriales bacterium (assembly GCA_900551345.1). GTDB lineage: Bacteria > Bacillota > Clostridia > Monoglobales > UMGS1388 > UMGS1388. Next base: position 4,462 of record URVP01000079.1, on the reverse strand, counting down.
AGATTAAGTTCTGAAATAACAATTCCGTATTTATTTTTAAGAAGAACAACAAAATCAAGCATGGTTTCCACAGCTGATTCAAACGGTTCAAAATCGAAAATCTGTGAACCAATATGGCAATGAACTCCTGCAACATTTATATTGTTCATTTTTGAGGCTTTGCTGTAGATTTCTTCAGCCTCGCCTGTTTCAAGAGCTACACCGAATTTTGAATCAATCTGCCCCGTCATAATAAATTCATGAGTATGAGCGTCAATACCGGGTTTGATTCTGAAAGCTACTTTAACCTTTTTATTGCATTTTTCAGCATAAGCATTAATTCTTTCAAGTTCATAAATGTTATCAACCACAAAACAGCCTACATTGTTGTCAACACCCATTTTTATTTCATCATCTGTTTTGTTGTTACCATGAAAATATATTTTTTCAGCAGGCATACCGGCTTTTAAAGCGGTGTAAAGTTCGCCCCCGGATACAACATCAGCTCCGAGACCTTCCTTATCCATAAGTTTATATATATATTTACAGCTGAGAGCCTTACTTGCATATAAAATAAGAGAACCGCCGTCATAATACTTTTGTGCTGCCTCTCTGTATATTCTTGCATTTTTTATAACGGTTTCTTCGTCCATCACATAAACAGGAGTACCGTATTTTTGTGCGATGGTTTCAAGGCTGATTCCGCCCAGTGTAAGTGTTTCATTTTCGTCTTTGCCAAGACCTTCCATAATGTACATAAATAAATCTCCGTTCTGCCTCCCTGCAAGGCACAAATCTTATATAACAGCTCTCATAATCAGGGAAAAGTAATAAGAGCCTTTGCGCAGCATTTACAAGCATATAATAATTAAAATTTAAATTGGTTTAATGAATGTATCTGTACTTACATAATGACCTTCAAACCGTTTTTTATGCTTGCACTCACGCAAATTATACTGAATTATATTATATACCCAAAATATGTATATGTCAATAAAATTTAAGTTTGTTTTGCATGTTTACAGCATAAAAAATGCACCGTTTGGTGCATTTTTAATACTATATTATTTAGTTCCGAGACGATATTTAAAATCAAAGTAATCAAAGTTTGTCAAACGGGTAATTTTTCCATCTGTATCATATTTAAAAATATCAGGCAGACTCATACCGTTAAATGTATTGTTTTTGCAAGTTGTATAAATTGCCATATCGCCGAACAGGATAATATCGCCTTCTTTTAGGTCACGGTCGAAACAGTAATCACCCACAACATCACCTGCAAGACATGTAGGTCCGGCAAGTCTGTAACTATTGCTTCCGCTGCCGCTTTGAGCATGATATACAGGCGGAGTATAGGGCATTTCGATAACATCAGGCATATGGCATGCTGCACTTGCATCTAAAACAGCGGTTTTAATATCACCGTTAGATACTATGTCCAGCACTCTGGTTGCCAAATACCCGGCGTTTAACGCAACGGCTTCACCGGGTTCTAAATAGACCTGCACTCCCCATTCTGTTTTAGCATATATAATGTTTTTCTTTAAAAGGTCAATATCATAATCACACTTTGTTATATGATGACCTCCGCCCATATTAAGCCACTTCATCTTAGGCAATACATCTGCGTATTCTTTCGATACAGCTTTGAGTGTAGTGTCAAGAGCATCTGAATTTTGTTCGCAAAGCGTATGAAAATGAAGCCCGTCCAGAAGATTTATCAGCTCATCTGTCATCTGAGTATCCCATACATCACGAGTTACTCCCAGTCTGCTGCCAGGAGCACACGGGTCATAAATAGCATGCCCTTCCTGTGTAGAACAACGAGGATTAATACGCAGCCCAACGCTTCTACCTGATTGTTTTGCTTTTGAACCGTATTTTTTCAGCTGATTAACAGAATTAAATACAATATGGTCTGCATACTTAATAACTTCTTCAAATTCGTCATCTTTGTACGCCGCACAAAACACATGAACTTCTTCGCCCGGCATCATTTCTGCTCCGAGCCTGGCTTCATACAGACCGCTTGCTTCCGTTCCTGACAAATATTCAGAAATCAAAGGGTAGAAGTCATAATTAGAAAAAGCTTTTTGTGCCAACAAAATTTTACATCCTGTCTCTTCAATTACGGAAGCTAAAATCTCACAGTTCCTTTTAATTTTATTTTCATCAATTATATAGCAAGGCGTATTTAAATGTGAAAAAAGTTCTTCCGGCTCTTTTCCGTGCAACCCATCAAACACGGCAGAAACATTTTTATTATCGCTCATCAGTCAACCAATACCGGATTATGACTTTCTTTAGAAGGAAGGCCGTATTTGTTAAGTGCATCAATGAAAGGGTCTGGGTTAAACTCTTCCACAGTGTGAACGCCTTTTTTGTTCCATTTGCCAGTAAGAAGCATTAAAGCGCCGCACATTGCAGGAACTCCCGTTGTATAACTGATTGCCTGGCTTTCAACTTCACGATAGCACTGCTGATGGTCACAAACATTATAAATATAGTATGTTTTATCCTTGCCGTCTTTTTTGCCGGTAAAAATACAACCTATGTTTGTCTTCCCCTTGGTGCGAGGTCCTAAACTTGCAGGGTCAGGAAGCAATTCTTTAAGAAATTTAATAGGCACAATCTCATGTCCTTCAAAATTAACCGGTGTTGTAGAAAGCATCCCTACATTTTCAAGGCATTTCATATGAGTAAGATAGCTCTGTCCGAAAGTCATAAAGAAACGAATTCTTTTAACCTCAGGTATATTGACAGCTATAGACTCAATCTCCTCATGATGAAGCAGATACATGTCCTTCATTCCCACTTCATCAAAGTTATATTCTCTCTTAATGCTCATAGCGGGAATTTCCACCCATTTACCGTTTTCCCAATAACTTCCAGGTGCAGATACTTCACGAAGGTTAACTTCCGGATTAAAGTTGGTGGCAAAAGGATAACCGTGGTCGCCTCCGTTACAGTCCAGAATATCAATAGTATCTATTGTATCAAATTCATGCTTCTTTGCATATGCACAGTATGCTTGAGTAACTCCGGGATCAAATCCGCATCCCAGGAGGGCTGTAAGTCCCGCTTTTTCAAATTTTTCACGATATGCCCACTGCCAGCTATAATCAAAATAAGCAGAAAAACCTTTTTCCTTACAGCGTTTTTCATAGATTTCACGCCACTTTGGGTCATCAGTATCTTCCGGCTCATAGTTTGCTGTGTCCATATAATTAACTCCGCAGGCAAGACAAGCATCCATGATCGTCAAGTCCTGATAGGGAAGAGCAATATTCATCACAAGGTCGGGAGAATAATTTTTAATAAGAGTAATCAGTTCATCTACATTGTCGGCATCCACCTTCGCAGTAGTAATTTTTGTAGATGTTTTACCTTCAAGGCTTTTTGCCAATTTGTCACATTTTTCTTTAGTTCTGCTTGCAATACAAATTTCAGAAAACACATCACTTACCTGACAGCACTTTCTGATTGCAACCGAGGCTACACCTCCGCAGCCGATAATTAAAACTTTACTCATTTTTAATTCTCCTTTACTTTATTGTTTATTGCTAATATAAACTCTCTTAGCACCTTGCATGCCGTAGCTGTTGACACGCCGCTTGCATCAAGCATAGGTGCAAGTTCATTTATATCTGCTCCCACGACATTACAATTACAAACTGTAATTATAGCGTTTAAAAGCTGTATAAAAGTCACGCCGCCTGCTTCGGGAGTTCCGGTTCCCGGAAAAACCGATGGGTCAAGGCAGTCCAAATCAACCGATAAATAAATAGGTGTATCACTATCTTTGAGTGAGGCAACCAACTCATCAAGTCCCTCAAAGTCGAATTTTTGCATCTGCGTATGTTTAGCGGCAAATGCAAACTCTTCTCTTTCGCCGCTGCGAATGCAAAATTGGTGAATTCTTTTATCACCAAGAATATCCCAGCATCTTCTCATTACACAGGCATGGCTGAGTTTTGCCCCTAAATAATCATCTCTTAGGTCAGCATGTGCATCGAAATGGATAATATGCATATCAGGATATTTATTTGCAACCGCTTTTACGGCACCGAGAGTAACAAGGTGTTCTCCCCCTATAAGAAAGGGAAATTTGTCATCATTTAAAATTTTCTCAGTATGAGATTTAATATCTTCAACAGCTATGCCTGAATCTCCAAAACACAGCTCCAAATCACCGCTATCAAAAACTTTACAATCAGTTAAGTCTGCATCCTGATACGGGCTGTAGGTTTCAAGACCGAAGCTTTCATGACGAATTGCGGAAGGTCCGAATCTTGCACCCGGTCTAAAGCTTGTTGTACTGTCAAAAGGTGCCCCGAACAAAACAATGCTTGCATCTTGATAATTACAGTCACATCCTATAAAAGTTTCTATATTAGGTTTCAATTCACTCAACCTCCTTCAGCATTTTTTCAAGAAATGCAGGCAGATAAAATGAGCCTACATGAAGTCTGGTTGTATAATA
>URVP01000078.1 GCA_900551345.1 uncultured Eubacteriales bacterium | reverse complement strand
TTTTTATGTGTATCAAATAATACTTATGTTCGATGTAGGTGCCGTCGGAGCATTAAAAAGTGCGATTATTATTGCCGCTGCAAAGCTGCCTCAAAGCTTCTTGCTGTTTATAATTGTTCTGTTTGCAGGAACGGTTATTAATAATCCTTTTACATTCTTACTGTTCGGCTTTGCTCCCCTAAATTTTGCTTCAAATCTGTATGCGGAGCGATTCCTAACTAAAAAATATATAGATGAAAGTGAAGAGGAAGCAAGCGAATAATTCCGATTAAAATCATTTTTATTTCACAAATACTTCACATTAAGCCTTCTGTTGTATGTTATAATCCTAAGCGGAATAACGACAGGAGGCTTTTATTTATGGTTGTTAAAAACAAGGAAAACACAGAGATTACGGAAAAGATCAAAACCAAGTTTTTGGCAAAAATTACTTCCCCGTTTAAAAAACTAACAAAAAAGAAGCTAATCATTATAGCTGTTATACTGCTTTTGGTAATAGCCGCAAGTATAACAATAGGGGTTATGAACGGAGGAAAAGCCGCAGCCGAGTATTCGTATGCACAGGTTACAAGAGGAGACATAACCGTTTCCATTACGGGCAGCGGTACGATACAGCCCATTGAGCAATACGAAGTTACATCTTTGGTTAAAGGCGAGATTATAGCTGCTCCCATTGAAGAAGGGGATACGGTAGAAGAAGGGGATTTGCTTTACAGAATTGACTCCGAAGACGCAGAAAATTCCTATCAATCTTCTTACTACAATTATCAGGATGCGCTTGATTCATATAACGACCTTGCCGGTGAAATGCTTGTCAACAGTAAAGGTGAAATAATCAGTTTTACTCCGGATTATGAGGTTATGGTTGCCGGCAGTGGATGGCAGCAAACTTTGGGAATAAACGAAAATGCCGTTACTTGTGTACGCAATGGTGAAACTGTTGACATTGGTGAGATTTTGTCGTATGATATTTTATATTATTATCCCGCATCTTCCACTGTACAGGCGTATTCAAACAAGGTGACAGCAATATATGAGAGTGCTTCGCCAAATAAGGAAACACCTACATCTATAACTGCATCAGGCGTAACATACAATATTGAAACTTATGACGCTTTTAAAGAGCTTTCATCTACGGGCAGTTTTTCGTACGGCGATACGGTGGTTCTTCTTTTAGGTAAAAACGGGGATGTTGCCGGTGTAGCAGCACCCACGGACAATAATGTGACAAAATACGGATTTTTGATTGATTCCGGCAAAAAAGAAGCGACGGACAGCACGGGAGAGTCGTACAATGTTTATTATGCGACTTTAATATTGACTGACGGCACAACTGCTGAATATACGGTAAATAAGGATTATTCGTCTATTATTAACAGTGTTGTTAAAATCGATTTTGGCGATGAAACCGCATCTTTATCAAGCTATAAAAACGGTACGAACATTAGCGGAACAGTTAACAGTGAAGCATATACGATAGGTTCCACGCCGGTATCTTCTTCGGTAGCGATTTTGGAAATTAATACAACGGATACATGGAAAACATCTTCTTATAAAAGAGTATTTCTGCAAAGACTGGACGGTATAAATATTGCTTCTAATAATATTTTGCTTGCTGTTAAGGATTCTGCGGGGAAGATTACCAATATGATAATTAAAGATGTGACGGGTGATTTAAACCAGTACGGAATGCTGCTTAGCGCTGACAGTGCATCGGGTTCTTACACCATTGATATAGACGGTGTAACTTCTGAATATAATTCAGGCGGTTCGTCATTTGCGGTATCCGGTTATCAACCGGTTAAAATTACATATGACGGAAATCAGATATCTTCCATTCAAAGGCTTACAAAACTTTCTGATGCTGTAACGGATTTTGATAATACTTCCGTAACTGCCGGAGATACTTTGTATCCTTTGGCTGAAAATGTTAAAATATATAAAAAGAAATCGTCAGGCGGAGCTTATAGCTATATGCTTATAACAATGGAAGAACTCAGTCAGCTTTCTGATTGTAAGGTAACTGCTTATTATGACAAGGCAATATCTTCAGGAGGCAGGATAAGGGTTTTGATAGCAGAATAATTACGATTTCGCAAAGGGGGACGCATGCATGCAAAGAATACTTGTAGTTGACGATGAAGAGAAAATTCGTGAAGTAATTAAAAAATACGCTGAATTTGAAGGTTATCAGGTATCCGAAGCCTCAAACGGAATGGAGGCAATAGAGGAAGTAAAGAAAAACAATGTTGATTTAATTGTTCTTGACATAATGATGCCTGAACTTGATGGTTTTTCTACCTGTAAAAAAATAAGAGAGTTTTCAGATGTTCCGGTAATAATGCTTTCAGCACGAGGTGAGGAATACGATAAGCTTTTCGGATTTGAAACAGGCGTTGATGATTATGTGGTAAAACCGTTCAGCCCCAAAGAACTTATGGCAAGGGTAAAAGCTGTTCTTTCAAGGCGAAAAACCTCAGGTAATGAAACTTCGGGTGATACTTTTACATATGAAGGTCTTACAATTGACTATGCAGGTAGATATGTATATATTGACGGCGAGCGTGTGGTTATGACCCCCAAGGAATATGATCTTCTGGTGTATCTTGCCAAGAATAAAAATATAGCTCTTACCAGAGAGAAACTGCTAAATGAAATATGGGGTTATGAATATTACGGCGACGACAGAACTCTTGATACCCACATTAAGCTTTTAAGAAACAGCCTTGGCCGTTACCGCAAGTTTATTGTTACATTAAGAGGGGTCGGTTATCGTTTTGAAACGAATCCAAAAGAAAGCGAGTATTAATCTAAAACTAACTATCTATTTTTCGGCTTTTGCTTTAGCTATTATTTTTATTTTATGGGTTTTGCAGGTATGGGGTCTTAATCCTTACTATGAGATAGTTAAGAAGTTTGAAGTGAAAAAAGTTGCTACAAAAATCGAAGAATATATTGATAAAGACCAGCGTGATGAGTATATAAGAAATATAGCTTATCAGTACAATATGTGCGTTGAAATAACCGATATATTCGGAAATCATATCACAGGCGCCGAAACTGCACCCTTTTGTATAGTGCATAGTAAATCTCCTCAAAACAGCAATTTGTCGGAACTGATAGATAGGCTTGAAGAAGAAAAGCAATTTCTGGATATCGTTAATACCAAGAGCAGCTTTTTGGGATTTTTTGGCGACGACAGAGATATGTATGATCATATTTTAACTAACGGCAATGTTTATAACCGATATGTATTGAGCGGCAAAATTATAAAATCTGATTCTCAGACTATGTATATGTTTATATGTACTTCTCTTACACCGCTCAATTCAACGGTAGGAATTTTGCAAAGTCAGATTACAGTTATAGCAGTCATTTTGCTTCTGCTTTCTTTAGCTTTGGGCATAGTTATTTCAAAGAATATTTCGCTGCCCATAATCAGTATAACAAAGTCTGCAAAGAAACTTGCGTCCAATAATTATAACACTGTTTTTAAGGGCGGAGGTTTTAAAGAAATTGATGAATTGGCAGAGACTTTAAATAAAGCTTCGGAAGAATTATCAATTAATGATAATTTAAGGCGTGAACTTATGGCCAATGTTTCTCATGATTTAAGAACGCCTATTACCATGATTAAGGCGTATGCCGAAATGCTGCGTGATTTTCCGTCAGAAACAAAGCCGGAAAATCTTCAGGTCATTATAGATGAATCCGATCGCCTTACTATCTTGATAAATGATATAATTTCGCTCTCTAAGCTGGAATCCAATGCGGAGGCAATTAACATTGAAGAATATGATATTACCTCAGGTATACGGGAAATTATTAACAGATATTCTGTCTTAAAAGGTATAAACGGATATACTTTTGAATTTATTTCCGACGGCGACGAAATGGTATATGCCGACCCGGCAAAGATACAGCAGGTAATTTACAATTTGATTAACAATGCCATTAATTATTCTCCTGATAACAGCCTTATAACCGTTGTGCAAAAAAGAATAGATAACAGTGTACGCATTGAGGTTAAAGACAGGGGAGAAGGTATTCCCGAGGAAAAACTAAAATATATATGGGACAGATACTATAAGGTAGACAAGATTCACAAAAGAGCTGTTATAGGCTCAGGACTGGGGTTGTCTATTGTAAAGAATATTCTTTTGCTTCATAACGCTAAGTTTGGCGTGGAAAGCACCGAAGGGGAAGGAAGTACTTTCTGGTTTGAGCTTCCTTCAAGTAAAAAAATATATTAACTGAAAAGCGGATTGCATAACTTTTAGTTAAGCAACCCGCTTTTTTAGAGAGCAAGATTCAGTGCGTTTGACGGCAATGGTCATACACTGCCGCAATGGATTGTTTATTAGCAGCAGTTATTACAGTCGCATCCGCCGCCACCGAACAAACCGTTATCGCCGCAAAGGCAAAGGATAACGATTACAGCAATAACAATCCATATCCATTCTATTCCGCCTTGATTTCTGCTGCAATTGCAGCAGCTGTTGCATCCGCAGTTATCAAATGACATATAACTTACCTCCAATTATTTATTCGTTATATCATATTCAAAAAATAAAATTAGTGTTACACTCTGACTTTGCGAAAGTCTGTGCATAATATTTATATTATTTTGCCTAAAATTACAGTGACATTAACCGGCATGTAGTATATAATTAATTTACTTTTTCGGGGAGTGATTTTATGAGCAAGATATATGAATATGCTAAAGAAAAATATGCTTCAATGGGAGTTGATACCGAGAGGGCTATATCCAAACTGGGCGATATAGCCATTTCAATTCATTGCTGGCAGGGTGACGATGTTGCAGGATTTGAGTCAGGAGACGGACAGCTTACCGGAGGAATACAGGCAACGGGTAACTATCCCGGAAAAGCTGCTGCCCCGGCTGAGCTCAGACAGGATATGGAAAAGGTTTTATCCCTGGTTCCCGGCAAGCACAGGGTCAATCTGCATGCAATTTATGCCGAAACCGAAGGTGAATCCGTAGAGAGAAATAACATTCAGCCTAAGCATTTTAATAATTGGGTAGAATGGGCAAAAAAGAATAATCTGGGAATTGATTTTAACCCTACGCTGTTTTCGCATCCGCTTTCCGTATCGGGTACGCTGACAAGCCTTGATGACGGTGTTCGTGCTTTTTGGATTGAGCACTGCATTGCGTGCAGAGAAATAGCGGATTATATGGGCAGAGAGCTTAACAATACCGCTGTCACCAATGTATGGATTCCCGACGGTTCAAAAGATACACCTGTTGACCGCTATCTTCCACGCCGAAATCTTAAAGATTCGCTGGATAAAATTTTTGCTGAGGATACCAAGTATAATCTTGATGCAGTGGAAAGCAAGGTTTTCGGTATAGGAGCTGAAAGCTGCACATACGGTTCACATGAATTTTATATGGGATATGCAGTGAAAAATGATAAGCTCATCACTCTTGATACGGGTCATTTCCACCCCACAGAAGTGGTTTCGGATAAGATTACCGCAATAGCTGATTTTGTTCCCGGAATACTTTTGCATGTGAGCCGTCCGGTGAGATGGGACAGTGACCATGTGGTGGTTCTTGACGACGAGCTTATGAAGATAGCAAGCGAAATAACAAGACATGATCTGTTTGAAAAAGTACATATCGGGCTTGACTTTTTCGATGCAAGCATCAATCGTATAGCCGCATGGGTTATAGGTATAAGAAATACGAGAAAGGCTTTTCTCTTAAGCCTTTTGGAACCTGTGGATAAACTTAAAGCCATGGAATATGAGGGAGATTATTCTTCAAGACTTGCATATCTTGAAGAACTCAAAAGTATGCCGTGGGAAATTGTATGGAATGAATTTTGTGAAAGAAATAATGTTCCTGTGGGGTTAGAATGGCTTGACGATGTAAAAAAATATGAAAATGAAGTTTTGTCCGGCAGATGAAAACCTCATAAATATTTTGTTAAAGCAGGATTTATTATGAACCAAATTAATATCCGTCCCGATGAAACGCTGGACGATTTACAAGTTAATAATCTTAGGGTAATTCAGAAGAAGGACGGCTTTCGATTTGGCATAGACGCAATTTTGCTGGCTAATTTTGTTTCTCTGAGAAAAACAGACATTATGGCGGATTTTTGCAGCGGAAGCGGTGTAATATCAATTCTTGATGTGGGCAAGCGGGGAGTACGCTCTGCCGTTCAGTTTGAACTTCAGAAAGAATATGCTGAAATGGCATTAAGAAGTGTTATGTTAAACGGTCTTAATGATAAAATCTCTGTTGTCTGCTGTGATATTGGTGACAAAAGTGCAGTAGACAGGGAAGCTTTCGATGTTGTTGTGTGTAACCCTCCCTATTTCCCTAAAAAATCCGGAGCAGTTACGGATATGGATTCGGCAGCAGTGGCACGGCATGAAATTTTCTGTGATATTGAAAAGGTTGCCGCATCTTCCGCTTGGGCTCTTAAATACGGCGGACGGCTTGCACTTGTGCATCGCCCCGAACGGCTTGCTGATATTTGCTTTTACATGAGAAAGTATAATATTGAGCCCAAAAGAATATGCCTGGTATGTTCCAAAGAGGGAAAGCCGCCGGCAATGCTTCTTATTGAGGGAATAAAGGGCGGTAAAAGCGGCCTTTTGTGGGAAAGCCCTATAGTTGTATATAACAGTGACGGTTCATATACGGAGCAAATTAACAGGATATACGGAAGGATTGATTAAATGTTGTATTTATGCGCAACCCCTATAGGGAATCTTGAGGATATAACCCTTCGTGTATTAAATACATTAAAAAGCGTTGATCTTATTCTTGCAGAAGATACGCGACATTCGGCGGTACTTTTAAATAGATATGAAATAAAAAAGACGATGATGAGTTTTCATAAATTCAGCGATAAATCACGAATTGATGAAATAGTGGAAAAGCTTAAAGAGGGAGCTGAAATAGCGCTTATATCAGACGCAGGTACACCCTGTA